>CAZEQN010000095.1:0-5363 GCA_964514335.1 uncultured Anaerolineaceae bacterium | reverse complement strand
ACTCATAGCCCGGGCAGACACCGCCCTGTACGCCGAAAAACAGAGCCGCCCCCGGCCCTGACTTTCTCTTTATAAGTTTGGGTTAGATAAGTTCGGGGTACTCTGTTGCAGACATCATTCAGCAGAATTTTGTCATCCCGAGTAGGCCGACGCTGCGTAGCAGCGTTCGGCCAGGAGAGTTGGCTTGCCAACTCCGGGATCCCGGCCAGTTCTCTTCTTTCAGACCAGCTGACTGGCAAACAATCTCGATTCGTGACCTTACCAGATTTGGACGCTATTCAAGGACTTCTTGAACAGTTTCTTACTCGGCCGACCCCGCCAACGGCAGGGTAAACACAAACGTCGCGCCCTTATCCAGCTCGCTCTCTACCCAAATTTCCCCCCCGTGGCCTTCCACCGCCAGCTTGCAAAAAGCCAGCCCCAGGCCCAGGCCTTTGGCCATCCCCGCCCCAATCCGCGCCCGGGTATATTTTTCAAAAATGCGTTCCTGGTCCTCGGGCGCAATGCCTTTGCCAGTATCGGCCACCGAGACCTGCGCCATCCCGCCTTTGACCTTGGCGCTCAAAGTTACACTTGCCCCCTCCGGCGAGTATTTAACCGCATTTTCCATCAGGTTAATCATCACCCGCCGAATCATATCCGCATCCACCCGCACGGTCACTTCCGTCTTGGGCGCTTTCACGGTCAATGGCATGCTCTTGGCTTCAGCCGCATGCGTCACCGCTTCGCCCGCCTCCGCCATCAGGGTATTCAGACTGGCGGGCTGCTGGTTGCCGATGTTCTGCCCCGCTTCCAGGCGGGCCGTATCCAGCAGCGAAGAAGACAGCCGCTGCACCCGCTCCGTCGAGCGCAGTGCAATCTCAATCAGGGTCGTCAGGCTGCCATCTTCCGGCGGCAGCATCGCCGCAATCAGGTCCAGGCTGGAGACGACATTCGAAAGCGGCGAGCGCAGGTCATGGTAGATCATCGACATTAAATCTTCGCGCAGCTTCTCCAGTTTCTTTTGTTCGGACACATCCCGGATGAGCCATTGCAAGCGGTCCACGCCGTCAATCGTCACATGGCGCACGTGCACCTCAATCGGCACCTCTTCCCCTTCGCCCGGGTGCAGGCGCGATTCATAAGACACGCGCGCATCGCCTTGCAGCGCTTCAAACTCCTTGCCCACCGCCTGCCAGTCCACTTTGTGAAATTGGTAAATATTCATCTTCTGCAAGGAGGCCTCGGCGAAACCGGTAAATTCTTCGCCACGCCGGTTGACCTCCAGGATTTTGCCATCCTGGTCGGTGATAAAAATGGGGTCAAAACTATCCTCGAACAATTCCAGGTAGCGCGCCCGCGCCGCCGCCACCTGGTCAAACAACTGGGCATGGTCAATGGCGCTGCCCGCCAGGTTGCCAATGCCTTCCAGCACCAGCAGTGCGTCACTCTGGAATGGCACGGCCGGGTTCAACGCTTCCAGCACGCCGATGATTTTGCCCTTGGCGCGGATGGGCGCCGCCGCCAGCGCTTTGGTCTTGTAGCCGGTAGCCTTGTCCATCTCGGCATAGAAGCGGTTGTCCTTCTGTACATCCTGCAGCACCACCCCTTCGCCCTGCTCCGCCACCCAGCCCACCACCCCCTGCCCAATGCGTATCCGCTGGCCCAGGATTTCATCACGCTTGCTGCCGGTGGCGGCCCGGAACACCAGATCCTTGCTGCCCGGTTCTATCAACAGCAGCGAAACCGCCTCGGCCTGAAACACCTGGCTGATTTGCTCTAAAATTCGGTTCAACACTTCTTCAGAATCGAGGGTTGCATTAATCGAGGCGGCGCTCTCGGCCAGGGCGGTCATCACATCCGCCCGGCGCTGGCTTTCTTCCACCAGGCGCGCATTCAATACCGCAATCGCGGCCTGGTCGGCAATCGCCTGGACCAGCGCCTGATGTTCAATGGTGAAGAAACGTTTTTCAGGGTGGGTGAGGGTGATGACCCCTACCAGCCGGTCGCGCACCAGCAGCGGCGCGCTGACCGAAGAACCCGGCCCGCCGGCGCTGCCGCCATCATATTCGCGCTTAATCCAGCGCTCGTCTTCGGATGTGTCCGTAACCAGGGCCGCCGTGCGGTTGCGCACCACCCAGCCCGCCAGCCCGCCTTCCAGCGTCGCCCGCAGGCGCTGGGTGTTGCCATCCTGCACATTGCCGCCATGAATAATGGCCGAATCGACCGGGTGGCCGTTATCATCCAATACCAGAATCGCCCCGCTGCTGCCCTGCACATTCCGTAATGAAAGGAACAACACCCGCGTTAATACCGTGCGCAGGTCAAAGGCTGTCGCCAGTTCGCGGCTGATGTCAAAAATCAACCGCAGGTTGGCAAGCGTATCGCTGGACTCAGAAATGGAGGGTTTCATGAAGGTTGGGTGCGCATCCTCGTTGAAATCAGTATAGCATAGCGTTTGCACGGCGGAATGTGCCAAAAGTTCCAGTTGCATGCCAATAATTATGCAATATATTATGCATAATTTATTTTATATACATGATATTTTATTCAATAATGACTTCAGGAAGTGATTCCCGCCTTCGGCAACCCCATTCCTCGGATACAATAGCCCCCATGCCCGAACTCCCCGAAGTCGAAACCATTGCCAACCGCCTGCGCGACGGCCGCCCGCCCGAGCCTGCGCTGCTCGGCAAAACCATTGCCCGCGCCGAGGTCTACTGGCCCAAAACCGCCGCCGAGCCGCCCGCCCCGGCCTTCAAACAGCGCATCGCCGGCCAGCGCATCACCGCCATTGGCCGCCGCGCCAAATTCATCGTCCTCACCCTCTCGGAAGACACCCTCATCATCCACCTGCGCATGAGTGGCGATGTCTTCGTCGCCAAAGACCCGCAGCCTTTTGGCCGCTTTAACCGCCTCGCCCTCTGGTTTACCGATGGCTGGCAAATGGCTTTTGACGATGCCCGCAAATTCGGCCGCCTGTGGCTCGTCAGCGACCCGCAAACCATCCTCGGCGGCCTTGGCCCGGAACCGCTGGAAGCCAGCCTCACCCCGGCCAGATTCCACGCCCGCCTGCAGGCCCGCCGCCGCGCCCTCAAGCCCCTGCTGCTGGACCAGGCCTTTCTGGCTGGCGTTGGCAATATCTACGCCGATGAAGCCCTGAACATCGCCGGTCTGCATCCCCTCACCGCGTCAGACTCGCTCACCCCGGCCCAGGCCGCGGCCCTGCTCAAAGCCATCCGCGCCGTCCTGCGGGCAGGCATCAAACGCAATGGCGCCAGCATAGACTGGGTCTATCGCGGCGGCGGCTACCAGCACGAATTTCGCGTCTACCAGCGCACCGGCGAGCCCTGCCCGGCCTGTGGCACGCCCATCCTCAGAACCACCGTCGGCCAGCGCGGCACCCACTACTGCCCCCGTTGCCAGCCCGCCCCCTGAAGCCCCTGCCAGTACTTTTTCCGCACCCGCTTTGGCCGCCGCCAAAATCCGAGTGTGGTTAAAATAGAGCATCCTGTCCCTCACCCCGGGCCCATCGCATGACTTCCACCCTCTTCTTCGTCCTCTTCATCGGCATCATTTTCTTTTCAGCCGGCATTGCCATCGGTGGTTATTTCTTCTCCTTCAAAAAGCAGCCCAACACCCGCCGGCCAACGCCCAACGCCGGCCTGCCCCCAGCCGAGTCTCTCACCCTGCCAGCCGCCCGGCCCGTCAGCCATCCGGACCTGCAGGAAATCGTCCGGCTCTTCCGTCACCGCCCCACCCGTAAACTGATTGCCGAATTCAACGGCAAAGCCCGCGCCGCTGGCCAGCCCCTCACCCCTGAACAGCGCTCTGACCTTTCGCTGGCAATGGTAGACATTGCCGACTGGCTCGGCGCGCCCTTGAGCCAGGCACCCCCTGCACCAGCCTCCGTTTCCGCGCCTGCAAGCCCGGTTGCGCCCACCGCGCCCGGCCCGGATGCCGCCCCCGTCCTTGAGCCGCCCAGCACCAATCCCATCCAGGCTCTGCGCGCCCTCAACAACCTGCGCAGCAACCCCAGCCACAGTGGCGTAACCTCGCTGGCCGGGCGCATTAACATCGTTTTGCAGGAGTTATTGGAAGAGTCAGAATTGCGCGGCAGCATCATCGAAATGCGGGATGCCCCCGGCGGCGGCGCCGCCTTCTATGTACGCGGCACATCCTATGAATTCATGGACCAGATCCCCGACCCCGCCATCCGCGTCCTGTTCCAGCGCGCCGTCCAGGAATGGGAACGCCGCAACACCCGCGACGAGTAGATTCAGACCGCAGGCTTCAGCCCACGGTGGCTTTTAAATCAACTAGCGCCTAATCCACCACTCCATAAAACAACGGCAAGCGCTCTACCGCCGAATCGCTCCATTCACAGGCGCTTAACACCCGCGCCCGCGCCTCCGCCAGCGTGTCTTGAGTATGGGCGTGCAGGGTGAACAAGGCTGCCCCCGCTTCCAGACGGTCACCCACCTTGGCGTGCACTTCAATCCCCACCGCATGGTCAATCGGCTGGCCTTTGGTCAGTCGCCCGGCCCCCATCATCACCGAAGTTTCGCCAATCACCCGCGCATTGCAGGCCGCCAGCGCCCCGGCGCGCGGCGCGGCCACGGTTTCAATAATTGGCGCCCGCGGCAGTTTCTCCGGATTATCCACATAACTCACATCGCCGCCCTGGGCCGCCACCAGCGCCCGGAACTTAGCCCACGCCCGGCCATCGGCCAGCGCCGCTTCGGCCAGTTGGCGCGCCCCGGCCAAATCCGGCGCAGCCTCGCCCAGCAGCAACAAATGGGCCGCCACTTCCAGCGCATGCTCCCGGAAATCCGCCGGGCCACCGCCATGCAGCGTGTCAATCGCCTCGCGTACTTCCAGCGCGTTGCCCACCGCCACCCCCAGCGGCTGATTCATGTCGGATAGCAGCGCCACCGTCCTGCGCCCCGCCAGCCGCCCAATTTCCACCATCGTTTCTGCCAGCGCCCGCGCCTCCTCCAGCGTTTGCATAAACGCCCCCACCCCTACCTTCACATCCAGCACAATCCGCTGCGCCCCGGCTGCGATTTTCTTGCTCATAATGGAAGAGGCAATCAACGGCAGCGAAGGCACCGTACCGGTCACATCCCGCAGGGCATACAGCTTGCCATCCGCCGGGGCCAGGTCGCCGGTCTGGCCGGTCAGCACCAGCCCGACCTCCTTCAATTGCTTAAGAAATTCCTCGGTTGTCAGATCCGTACGGTAACCGGGAATAGATTCCATCTTGTCCAGCGTCCCCCCGGAGAAGCCCAGCCCGCGCCCGCTCATCTTGCCCACCGGCAGGCCACAGGCCGCCACCACCGGCTCCACCACCAGGGTGGTTTTATCGCCCACCCCGCCCGTGC
>CAZEQN010000094.1:0-9688 GCA_964514335.1 uncultured Anaerolineaceae bacterium | reverse complement strand
TCGCTCGTCAAAGCCAACACTGAAGCCGAGCAACTCGCCCTGCTCTCCGAGCGCGAAGTGGATGTATTGCGCATGACCGCCATGGGCTTCAGCGGCCGCGAAATCGGCGAGCAACTCTACATCAGCGCCAAAACGGTAGACACCTACCGCCAGCGCGCTATGGAAAAACTCGGCCTCGTCCACAAAGCCGATATGGTGCGCTTTGCCCTTCAGGCTGGCCTGCTGGACGACCTGCGCGCCGAAACCCCCAACGCCCCCGCCTGATGCCCTTTTTTTACGCTTACTTCCTGTCGGGGAAACCCCGACAACAAATCCTCCAAGGCCGGATACCTCCCCGGGAGGCCAAAGGCTATCCTTACAGCATAACCTTTCGCACTCCAGGAGAATTCCTGGTCAAGACAATTGGAGGATCCAATGACTGAAACAAGCAAGACCAAACTGAGCCGCCGGGAGTTCCTGCGCCTGGCCGGGTTGGGTGTGGGCGCGGCTGCTGCCACCACCGCTGCCCGCCCTGCCGCCACTACCGGCAAACCGAGCGCGGTCAAGTTCTCTGACCCCGCCGGCCGGCCCCAGCGCCCCTGGTGGGTCAAGACCGTGGAAGTCCCGACCACCGAAGTGGACTGGGGCATCATGAAGCGCTACAACGAGCGCTATCTGCCCGAAGAAGGTGAAGGCACCACCCGTGGTGTGGGCTTTGCGGGTTACGTCGGCCAGGAAAAAGTGGACGCCATCGAAGCCGAAGGCGCCGCCAAGATGAAGGAACGCCTGCTCAACAACGTGGATGGCTACACCCTCAAGGATATCGCCCTCCAGTCCGGTATGAACGGCATGCGCCTGCCCTACTCTTTCCTTGGCCCGCAAAAAGCCAAGACCCCCGAGGAACTCGGAGCGCCGAAATGGTCCGGCACTCCGGAAGAAGCCGCCAAGATTGTGCGCGCCGCCCTGCGTCACATGGGCGCCGCCACCATCGGCTTCATGGAACTGGATGACAACACCAAGAAGTTCATCTACGATGTTGACCCGGATGGCAAGCTGCTTGAATTTACGGATGACCCGATTGCGTCTGAAACCGAGACCCATCGCTACATCCCGAATTCCTGCAAATACGCCATCGTCTTCACCGTGCCGATGTCCCTGGAAGCGATGAAACGCTCCCCGACCGTCACCGGCTCGCAGACCACCGCCCTGACTTACACCACCGGCACCTGGATTAACAACGGCATGTCCGAGTTCCTGCGCGGCCTCGGCTACCAGTGCCTGACCGAATCCAGCCTCAATGCGCTTGGCATTGCTCCCGCCATGGGTGTCTTCGCCGGCCTCGGCGAAATGAGCCGCCTCAACCGCATGATTTCCCCGGAATATGGCCCGATGGTACGCGTCTTCAAGATGCTCACCGACCTGCCGCTCGCCCCGGATAAACCGATTGACGCCGGCATCATGGAATTCTGCAAAACCTGCAAGAAGTGCGCAGAAGCCTGCCCCAGCGGCGCCCTCTCCTTTGAGGACGAACCCACCTGGGAAATCAAGGGCGGCTGGAACAACGCCGGCCACAAAGCCTTCTTTGAAGATGCGGTCAAATGCCGCACCTACTGGCGCCAGGAAGCCGGCACCAACTGCGGCATCTGCTTCGCCGTCTGCCCCTTCAGCAAGCACGACAAAGCCTGGATCCACACCTGGGTCAAGGGCGGCATTTCAGCCCTCCCGCTGCTCAACAGCATGTGGCGCAGTGGCGACGATGCCTTCGGTTATGGCGAACTGGCCACCGGCGAATCCTGGTGGGACCTGGACGAACCGTCCTTCGGCTACGACACCACCCTGATGCTGCAGAAATAAGGAGAAAGACCTGATGACTGAAAAGATTAAATTCGAGCTTGTCAAGCGCCCCTGGTACGAATGGGTGTTGTGGGTACTCTGGTTCTTCGCCCTGATTTTCTTCGGCCAGAATGCCATCGCCAGCGGCGGTGAAATGGAAGCCCGCGCCGCCACCACCTTCTGGATCACCTTCTTCGTCTTCGCCATCGGCGGCGGAGTGGTGTGGTACCTGCGCCGCTCGAAAGAGTAAGGCCGGGCGCGTTCTTCTGAACGCCTGAACAACCTGATGGAGGAGGGAGGGGCCCCGCCCCTTCCTCCTCCTGTTGGAAACTACGAGAACCTTGGCCCCGCACACTGTCATGAACACCTCCGAAGACATCATCCCCATCATTGCCCCACCGCCCGCCCGGCCGCGCCCCACCCAGGGGCTGTACACCCGCCGGGTGATTTTGCTCGCCAGCATCGCCCTGCTCGTCGCCGCCTGGCTCGTTGGCTTTTACACCAGCGGCGCGGATGTCCTGCCGCTCGTACCCGAGGTCTTGCCCGCCGCCGAGCGCATTGAACTTCGCAACGGCCTGTACGTCGGGCTGGATGCCAGCGGTAACATCATTGGTTACGCCGCCAGCGCCAGCTCGCCCGGCTACGCCGGCCCCATCCTGCTGCTCGTTGGTATGGATACCGAAGGTATCATCCAGGGCGTCAAAGTCGTCCAACAGCGTGAAACCCCCGGTTTCTTCCGCCTCGTCACCAGCAGCCGCCTCTTTGACCAATATCCCGGCCAGTCCTTCCATGACCCGCTCCAAATCGGCCAGGGGCTGGATGCCGTCAGCGGCGCCACCGTCAGCAGCGAAGCCATCGCCGCCGCCGCCCGCAGCGTCGCCCGCCAGATTGCCGCAGAAGCCTTTGACACCACCCTCCCGCCGGACAAAAAGCCCATCCAATTCGGCTGGCCGGAAATCACCGTTCTCGGCCTTTACACCACCGGTTACTTCGCCCACAAACTGCCCAACCCCAAGCGCAAGAAGCAAATCCGCTGGGGCATGATGTGGACCGGCATCCTCGTCCTCGGCGCGGTCTACACCATCCCGCTCACCATCTCCATGTTCATCTCGCTCATCAGTGGCTATTGGCCGGACTGGCACAGCCACCTCTACTGGTACTTCCTCATCGGCGGCGTGCTCTTCGTCACCACGGTGGATGCCAAGAACCCCTATTGCTCGTGGTTCTGCCCCTTTGGCTCGTTTCAGGAAGTTTTGGCCCAGGTTGGCGGCGCCAGACTCTACAAACCCCGCCAATGGGCGCCCTTTTTCACCTGGTTGCAGCGCGGTCTGGCCTTTGCCGCCGTCCTGCTCGGCCTCGCCCTGCGCAAGCCCGGCGTGGTTGGCTACGAACCCTTTGCCACCCTCTTTGACTTGCGCGGCACCACCTTCCAGTGGCTCTTCCTCGGTCTGGTGGTGCTCGCCAGCCTGTTCATGTATCGCCCATTCTGTAACTATCTCTGCCCGGTCGACCCGGTGGTTGAATTCATCGCCGAAGGTCGCCGCTGGGTGTTGGAGGCGCTGAAAAAATGGCAGCCCAACCGCGCGACCAAATGAAACAAACCCTGCTGCTCGTCTATGTTGTCTTGAGTTTGGTGTTCATTGTGATGATTGTTGGCGAGGGCCTGCGCGGCGAAACTGTCTCGGCCGTCCGCACCCCGCGCCCCACCACGGCAATCACCCTGCCGCTGGAAAGCGCCACCCCGCGCCACCAGCCTACCGAAAGCGCCTCGGCCACCCCGACCGCGGCCGCCACCGCCACCCCGCTGCCCACCGCCACCGAAGAAGTGGATGACTGAACTGCCATGACCACCCGCAATTTTTCCCGCCGCGACTTTCTCAAAATCACCGCCTTCACCGCCGGCGTGGCTGGCCTGGGCCTGGCCGCCCGCGGCCCGCGCCTGGCCGAAGCCCACGACACCCGCTATCTCATGGGCACCCTCGTCAGCCTGGCTGTGGTCGGGCCGGATGCGGCCGCCGCCCAGGCCGCCCTCGAAGCCGCCTACGCCGAAATGGCGGCCCAGATTGCCATCTTCGACTACCGCACCCCCACCGCCGCCCTCGCCCGCCTCAACGCCGAAGGCCAGCTCGCCAACCCGCCCGCCGAACTCGTCGCTGTTCTGCAGCAGGCCCTCGACTTAAGCGCCCGCACTCATGGCGCCTTTGATGTCACCGTTCTGCCCGGCCTGCTGGCTGCCCGCGCCGGGGATGTCGCCGCCCTGCCCGCCGCCGGTTACCGCCAGGTGCGCCTCACCGCTGACCGCATTGACTTTCTTGCCCCCGGCCTGCAAATCACCCTCGATGCCCTCGCCAAAGGCTGGATTATTGACCGCGCTGTCGCCATCCTCACCGCCCACGGCTTCGGCCACACCCTTGTGGAAGCCGGCGGCGACCTCATGGCGCGCGGCTACAACGCCCGCGCCGGCGCCTGGCAGGTCGGCCTGCGCCACCCCCGCCAGCCGGGCCTGTTTGCCACGCTGGAAGTCACCGGCGGCGCCCTCGCCACCTCCGGCGATTACCAGCAAACCTTTGAAGCCGATTACAGCCGCCACCACATCCTTGACCCGCGCACCGGCCGCTCGCCCCGGGCCTTTGCCAGCGTCAGCGTCCTGGCGCCCACCGCCACCCAGGCCGATGCCCTCGCCACCGCCCTCATGGTGCTCACGCTGGTTGAAGGCCAGAGCCTTGTCGCCAGCCTCCCCGGCGTGCAGGCCCTCTGGATAACGCCGGCGCTTGAGTTCCACACCTCGCCCGCTTTTCCAACCCTCACATTGGTGTAATTGATTTCCCCAAAGGAGCCCGAAATGACCCTCATCAGCCCCGAAAACCTCCCTACCTTGACCCACAATGCCCCCAATGACGACCCCCTGCTGGCCGCCATTGACCACGGCAGCGCCGTCCTGCAATCCGGCGATGCCCCCACAGCCCTCACCCAGTTTGAGGAGGCCCTCAAAATCCTCGCTGAAAAGCCAGACAAAATGCTGGAAGCCCGCGTCCTCGGCCTCAAGGGCGGCGCTCTGCGCGAGATTGGCAACCCCAAGCAGGCCCTCCAGGCCTTCAACAAGGCGCTTAACATCAGCGAAAAGATAGATTTCGACCTCGGTCGCATTGATGCCCTCACCCAGATTGGCAAACTTCACCTCGAATCCGAAGAACTCGGCAAGGGTCTGAAAAATCTGGAACAGGCCTTTGAGCTTGCCGTCAAGTCCAATGATGATGGCCGCCAGCTTTACATCGCCGGCCTGCTCGGCAATGCCTTCCTGCTCTTGCAGCAACCCGGTAAGGCGCTGGAAAACTTCGGCCTCGCCAACCAGATTGCCCGCGAGCTCAAACGCCCCGAATCGGTCGTCAGCACCCACCTCTCGCAGGCCGGCGCTTTTCTGAAATTGGATGAAACCGAAGAAGCCCAGGCCCAGTTGCGCATGGCGCTGGATGTCGCCTCCAAACTCAAGAAGCCCGAGATTGAACTGACCGTCTTTGAGCAACTCCTGCGCTTGAGCCTCCACACCCGCGACCTCTATGGCGTGAAATTCAATGCCGAATTTGTTTTCCAGCTCGCCAAACAACTCAACGCCCGCGCCGTTGAAGCCAACAGCCTCCAGGCCGTAACCGCTTTTCTCATTGAAGAGGAAGACACCGAAACCGCCCTGCCCTGGCTGGCGCGCGGCATTGCCCTCGCCGAAGAACTCGAAGACAACGTCCTGCTCGCCAACTTCACCATGAACCTCGGCCTCGCCCATTACACCCTCGGCGAATACGAAGCCGCCGAAGAACACCTGCGGCGCGCCCTGGGCTATGCCTCCCAGTCGCTCGCCGCCACCGAGCAGGCCTACATCCTTAGCCGCCTCTCAGCCCTCAAAGCCGACCAGGACGACCTGGCCGCCGCCCAGACCTACGGCCAGCAGGCCCTCGTCATCGCCCGCGAACAGGACCTGCCCGTCCTCAAAGGCCAGTTGCTCATGCTGCTCGCCCTCAATGCCCAGGATGCGGGCGATAACCCTGCCGCCCGTGCCTGTCTGGACGAAGCCATCCTGCTTTACGAAGCCCTTGACATGCCCGACCAGCGCGAACAGGCTCACCTGCTGCTGGCCGAACTTGCCTGACTCTGGCAAGGTATAATTCACCCGACGTAGTTACCAAAAAAGGAGAACCACATGTTTGGACTTGGCTTACCGGAATTGTTGATTGTGATGGTGATTATCATCATCGTCTTTGGCGCCGGCCGCATCAGCAAAATCGCCGGCGAAATGGGCAGCGGCATCCGCGCCTTCCGTGAAGGCATGGGCGCCAAAGAAACCGCCAAACCTGAAGCCGACCAACCCCCGGCCGATAAAAGCGAAGGCTAATCCCCATCATTTGCCACAAACCCAAATGCCCGCGCCCCGCGCGGGCGTTTGCATTAATTCGGTAAAATACCCACACCTGCCAAATCCTGTCATCCCGAGCAGCCGACGCTGCGAAGCAGCGCTCGGCTAGCCGAGGGATCGCGACCAGGCCACTATTCTAAAATCGGCTCACTGGAAAATAATCACCACTCACTTTGATTTCATCAAAGATCAAAACGAGCATAATTCACAACTTCTACAAATCAACTTAAGCAGAGGGGCCACCCATGACCGACCTCACCCTCACCAAAACCGACTACCTGCGCTACCGCGAAGCCCCGCTCCACCTCTGGGCTGCTGCGCATAGCCTAATCCCCGATGCGCCGCCAACCGCCCAGGTCCTCCACAGCCTGCGTCAGGGCCTCGCCATTGAACCGCCCGCCCGGCTCTATCTCGAGCAGGTCGTCCTGCCCGGCTACCCCGCCGCCCGCCTCGCCTGGCAGCCCACCCACCGCGACGGCCCCTACCAAATCCGCGCCGATGCCCTCATCCGGGATGACGCCAGTGGGGTGGTGGACATCTACGAAATCAAGGCCGTCAACAATCTGGATGCCGAGCACATCGAAGATGCCGCCTTTCAGGCCCTTGTCATCCAGGCCAGCCATCCGGTTGGGCGGGTGTTCATCGTTCATCTCAACAAAGACTATCTGCGCGGCCCAGACCTCGACCTTGCCCAGCTCTTCCTCCACACCGACATCACCGCCGAAGTCAATGAAATTCTGCCTGCCGTGGATGTCGAGCGTGCCCGCGCCCTGGAAGTCCTGCAGGCCGCCGACCCGCCCACCGCCGCCTACTGCGACAAGCCCACCGAATGCCCCTGCCCGGCCATCTGCCATCCCGAACTGCCAGACTTCTCCATCTACAACATCCCCCGCCTTAAGTCTGAAAAACGCCGCGAACTGCGTTCGTTGGGCATCCTCGCCGCCGCCGACGTCCCCGCCGACTATAAAATCAGCGCCAATCAACGCGCCGCCGTCCGCCTTGCCCAGACCAATCAGCCCCAAATCGCCGCCGAGGAAATCCGCGCCGCCCTGGCGGGCCTGCAGTGGCCGCTCTGGTTTCTGGACTACGAGTCCTTCAACGCCAGCCTGCCGCGCTACCCCGGTTACCGCCCCTTCCAGCACATCGTCTTCCAGTATTCCCTGCACCGCCTCACTGCCCCGGGGGCCGAACTGACGCACCATGAATACCTCGGCCTCGGCCCCGCTGACCCCGCCCTCGGCCTGCTCGAAAGCCTCTCCGCCGCCCTTGGCCCCACCGGCAGCGTGCTGGTCTGGAACAAACCCTTCGAGGCCACCCGCAACAAGGAACTGGCTGCCCTCTATCCCCAGCACGCCGCCTTTCTCGAAGACCTTAACAACCGCATCTTCGACCTCATGGAAATTGTCAGCAAGGGTCATTTCCAGCACCCCGGTTTTGGCGGTAGCGCCTCCATCAAACAGGTCTTGCCCGTCCTCGTCCCCCACCTGTCTTACACCGACCTCCCCATCTCCGGCGGCAGCGAAACCATGCTCGCCTGGGATGACCTCACCAGCGGTCGCACCCCGCCTGCCGAAGCCGAAGCCACCCGCCGCGCCATGCTGGACTATTGCCGCCTCGACACCCTCGCCATGCTCGAACTCTGGCAGGTCTTCGCGGGCGTATAATTCCCGTTGGCGTAAAACGCCCAAGAAAGAACCCCCATGCGCGCCGTTCACAGCCTCCTGCTCCTCTGCCTGTTGCTCACCGCCTGCCAGCCCGCCCCGGTTGCCTCCCCCACCCCGACCCCCGCCAGCGACCCCGCTCTGCTGGGTACGCCCTCCTCCGCCAGCCCCAGCCTGCCGCCTGCCGCGGGGTCCAGCGCCATCCCGCCCCTGCCCGCCGATGCCCTCGTCCTCTGGGTGGATATCGTCAATGGCGATGATGCCAACACCGGCGAGAGCCGCGCCGCCGCCTTCCGCACTCTCGACGCAGCCTGGGCTCGCATCCCCATCGGCCAGCCGCTCACCCAGGCGGTCCAGATTTTGCTCGCGGCCGGCGACTACCCCGAAGACGCCCTGCCCAACTACCTCGAACTGCGCTACGGCACGGCCGCCGCCCCCATCTACATCCAGGGCGCCGATGGCCCCGGCGCCGCCACCCTGCGCGGCGACCTCAACATCTTTGACACGCACTACCTCGTTTTGCAGGACTTCAACATCATCCCCGACCCTGCCGGCGATGCCTTCCATTGCGAACTGTGCACCCACCTCACCCTCTCCGGCATGGTCATCAGCGGCGGCGACCAGCAGGCCCACGAAACCATTAAAATCAACCAGTCCCAGTACATCACCATTGAAAACAGCGACATCTCCGGCGCCGGCGATAACGCCATTGATTTTGTTGCCGTGCAGTATGGCCGCATCTCCGGCAACCGCATCCACAATGCCGCCGACTGGTGCCTCTATGTCAAGGGCGGCTCGGCCTACCTCACCATCGAATCCAACGAAATCTTTGATTGCGGCACCGGCGGTTTTGTGGCGGGGCAGGGCACCGGCCTTGAATTCATGACCGCCCCCTGGCTGCAATACGAAGCCTATGACATCCTCTTTATCAATAACATTATTCACGATACCGAAGGCGCTGGCATGGGCGTGAACGGCGGCGCCAACATCCTGCTCGCCTACAACACCCTTGCCCGCGTCGGCTCGCGCAGCCACGTCCTTGAAGTCGTCTACGGCCTGCGCAGTTGCGATGGAAACGCCGCCGCCTGTGCTGACCGCCTCGCGCTCGGCGGCTGGGGCACGACCGAAATCGCCACCGAAGGCGAGCCCAACCCCCACCGCAACAACAACAACCACAACAACATTCTCTACAACCCCGCTGGCGTGCAGAGTCAATGGCAGCAATTCGCCATCCACGGCCCGCGGGCCGCCGCCTCCGGCAGCAACCTGCCCGCCACCGTCACCAGCGATACCGGCCTCGTCATTCAGGGTAACATCGTCTGGAACGGCCCCGCCGGCCACCCCCTCGGCATTGAAGACAGCGACCAGGGCTGCCAGCCTGCCAACCCCACCTGCAACATCGCCCAGTTGGTGGCCGAGAACGCTATCAACACCCTCGAACCCCAGTTTACTGACCCCGCCAATGGTGATTACAGCCCCCTGCCCGCCGGCAACCTCATCGGCTACGTGCCCGCCCCCCTGCCCACCTTTGACTGGGCAGCCCTGCCGGAAATCCCCGCCGGCCGCGCCGCCATTGAAATCCCCACCGATTACCGCGGCGCGCCCCGCCTGCCTGGTGGCCCGCCCGGCGCCTTCACCGCCCCCTGAAACACAAAAAACCGCCCTTCATCGGGCGGTTTTACTTTTGGCCGCGGGACCTGGATTCGAACCAGGGCTTTCTGTTCCAGAGACAGACGTCCTACCACTAGACGATCCCGCAGTGAGAACGGGCGTCATTCTATCATGTGTAGGGACGAGTGTCCAGCAGGGG
>CAZEQN010000093.1:0-9720 GCA_964514335.1 uncultured Anaerolineaceae bacterium | reverse complement strand
GCATTGGCCTGTGCCGCACCGAGCACATGTTCTTTGAGCAAAGCCGCCTGCCCATCGTCCAGCGCATGATACTGGCCGAGACCAGCGCCGAGCGCACCGCCGCCCTGGATGAACTCCTGCCCTTCCAGCAGGCCGACTTCGCCGGCCTGTTTGAAGCCATGGACGGCCTGCCGGTCATCATCCGCCTGATTGACCCGCCGCTGCATGAATTTTTGCCCAGTCAGGAAAGTCTGCTGGAAGAGGTCATCACCTTGCGGGTGAAAGGCGAAACGGAAGGGCTGGCGGATAAGGAAAAACTGCTCGCCAGCGTGAGCGCGTTGCATGAAAGCAACCCGATGATGGGCCTGCGCGGGGTGCGCTTGAGCATCCTGATGCCGGAAATCGTTGAGATGCAGGTGCGGGCCATCATGCAGGCGGCCGCGGCGGTGGCCAACAAGGGGCTGACGCCCAAACCGGAAGTGATGATCCCGCTGACCGGGCATGTCAATGAACTCAAGGTCATCCAGCCGCGGCTGGAAGCGATTGCGGCGGAAGTGATGCAGGCGACCGGGGCGCAGTTCCAGTACAAATTCGGCACGATGATTGAAATCCCGCGGGCGGCCCTGACGGCGGCTGAAATCGCGGGGGTGGCCGAGTTCTTCTCGTTTGGCACCAACGACCTGACGCAGATGACCTACGGCTACAGCCGCGACGACGCCGAGCGCAACTTCCTGCTCAAGTATGTGGAAGACCACATCCTGCCGGAGAACCCGTTCCAGACGATTGACCAGCCCGGGGTGGGGCGGCTGATGCAGATGGCGGTGGCGGATGGCCGCGCGGCCCGCCCGGATTTGGAAGTGGGCATCTGCGGTGAGCACGGCGGCGACCCGGCTTCGGTGCATTTCTGCCACACAATCGGCCTGAACTACGTTTCGTGCTCGCCGTTCCGCGTGCCGGTGGCGCGGCTGGCGGCCGGGCAGGCGGCGTTGCAGGGCGGTTAATACGCCTCCATAATTCTGATTTCCCACCATGGCCTTTGTAGGGGCGTGGCATGCTACGCCCCTACCTTCGCTATATGGCGGCGACCTTCGACTACGCTCTGTTTTCAATCCCCTCTTCCCCTTACCCCCGCCCGAAACATGATATAAAATCAGATTCTTGTACCGAGGAGAGAGCCCCCATGGCCGAAGCGCGCCCCTACAAACCCAGCTGGATAGACCGCCTGCTGAACTGGATCGACAGCCTGCCTTTTCCGCCCCTGGTTTTCTTCGTCCTACTGTGTGTCTTATACGTCCTGGTCATGCATCTCTCGCTCTGGCTGGAAGGCTACCTGCCCTGGGGCGCGTTCCATCCCACCTTCATCTTTGACAGCATCTGGATTCCCTACGGCCTCGGCTACATCTACTTCATGGACCGCGCCGCGGTCCGTTCCATCCACCAGTTCCGCCCATTGCTCGAAGTCGCCGACGCGGAATTTGAGACCATCGCCTACCGCTTCACCACCCTGCCTGCCCGGGCCACCCTTGTATTATCCATTTTGGGAGTGAGCATGGGCCTAGAGTCTGCTCTTTCCACTAATTTCCCTTTTCTCGGCCCGGGCGGTTTCTCTTTCACCTTCTTGCTATGGGCAGGTTTTTTTGCCCTCGGGAGTATCGCCTTCCCAGTCTTAGTCTTTGGCGGCTTCCGCCTGCTCTACCAGATTGACCAGTTATTCCGCCGCGTTCAGAAAGTCAACCTTTTTCATCTTCAACCCATGTATGGTCTCGCCGGCGTGGCGATGGTCGTCAGCGGCTACTTCATCATCGGCGCCAACCTGAACGCCATCGCGGAACTCTATCTTGGCACCGCCAACTCGGCTGCCGATACGGCCCTCAGAGACTCAGCGATTATCTTTGTGATTGCGCTGACGCTGGTCATTCTGCCGCTTTCCGGCATCCGCCGCAAAATTGATGAAGCCAAACGCAGTTTCCTCGCTGACCTCGGCGTGCAAATTGAAGGCTTGAGCCGCGACCTGCAGTCCGAGATAGGCGAGCGTAAGTTTGAAAACGTCCAGGGCTTTGAGCGCAGCCTGGCGGCGCTCTTCAACTTGCGTACCCAGGTGCAGGCCATCCCGGCCTGGCCGTGGCAACCGGGCGCCTTCCGAAATTTCCTCTCTGCCATCGGCCTGCCGCTGCTTATCTGGCTCGCCCAGCGGGTGCTTTCGCAGTATTTCTAGTCTCGCACAGGCCTATCCACCCACCAGCCACTCATCGAGGAACCCCATTGAAAACATATAAGCCAAGCTGGATTGACCGCCTGCTGCACTGGGTGGACACGCTGCCGATTTCGCCGGCGGTATTCTTTTTGTTAATCTATATCGTCTGTGTGCTCGGCATGAATGTGCCGGTCTGGCTGGAGGGCATTCGCCCGCCGGGGCAGTTTGTGACGACCTTCTTTTTTGATGCCACCTGGTTGCCGTTCATCACGGGTTTCATCTACCTGATGAACAAAACCGCCGAGAACGCCATTGCCAGCTTCCGCCCGCTGCTGGAGGTGTCACAGGACGAGTTTGAGGAACTGGCAACCCGCTTCAAGACTCTGCCGCAAATCCCGATTCTCATTTTCTCCCTGCTGGGGCTGGCCATTGGGGTATCCGAATCTTCGCTGCGCATCTATATTTTTGCGCAGCCCGGGCCGCCCGCCATTTCTGAAATCGCATGGCTGATTTTCAACAATTCCGCCTTCGTCTTTTTGCCGGTCTGGTTCTATTTTGCCTTTCGCCAACTGGTGCAGGTTAACCGCCTGTTTGGCTTGGTGAAGAAGGTCAATCTGTTTGACCTGCAACAGTTCTACGGGCTCACTTCCGTAACGCTGGTGGTGGGCAGCTTCTTCATTGCGCTGGCGAATCTGAATTATGTGATTGAAGTTTTTGGCGGCACCGCCAGCCTGACGACCGAAGAGAACATTGGCATCTATTTGACCAGCGTTGGGATTGGGCTGTTAATGGTCATTCTGCCGCTCTACGGCATTCACAACAAAATTAACCGCGAGAAGCGCGCCGTACTTTCCGAACTCGGCCAGCAGGTTGAAACGCTGCGTACCGACCTCCAGGCGGATATCCGCGAGCATAAATTTGAGAACATTCAGGGCTTCGAGCGTAGTCTGGCGGCGCTCTTTAATCTGCGGGCACAGGTGCAGGCCATTCCCGCCTGGCCGTGGCAGCCGGGCGCGCTGCGCAACTTCTTCTCGGCCATCGGCCTGCCATTGCTCATCTGGCTGGCCCAGCGGGTGTTATCGCAGTATTTCTAGACCGTCAGTGTAAAGGTATCTACGGGTTCCTTGCGGCCTTTGAGCTCCATGCGTTCACAGGGCAGGTTGGCCGTATCCAAATTGACCGCTTCGGCCAGGGCGGCGCTGATGAGCACTTCCCCGGCTTTGGCACGCGAGGCCAGCCGGGCGGCGGTATTGGCGGCATCGCCCAGAATCGTGAGGTCGGACGTGCCATCGGCCGAGCCGACCGCGCCGACATACGCCACCCCGTAATGGATGCCGACCCCCACCGGAACCCACGGCCCTTCCGGGTTTCCGTGGCCGGTGGCGCGTAAAATTTCCAGCCCGGCGTTGAGGGCGTGGTTGGCGAAATGATGTCCGGCCATCCCCGAAACGAAGAAGGCCGTGACTTCATCGCCAATCAGTTTGTCAATGAAGCCGTTGGCGCGGATGAGTACATCGGTTGAAGCAGTAAAAAAGCGATCAATCAGTTTGCGGAACTCGGCCGGGGGCATGTCTTCGGCAATGGTGGTGGAACCGCGGATATCCGCGAACAGAATCGCCGTTTCCACTTCCGCCCCGCCATGGTAGGTGCGAATCATGTTTTCACAGTCGGCGCACACGCTGGGGTTGAAGGTGGACTGCCCCTTGCCGACAATCTTCATCAGGTGCGAGCCGATGCCATGAAACGGGGCATAGCACCATACGCAACGGGGGTTGGAGGGGATGAGACGGTTAAAGGCGTTGAAGGATTTGAGATAGAAACGAAGGAGGGGCGGGGCATCGGTCAGTAGACCGTTCATGCCCTTGGTCAGGTAGAGTCGCCAGACTTCATCCGCTTCCAAACCGAAAAACTTGGGCTTGTCATCGCTTTCTGTCATTGGGTACTCCTTATTTCATACTATTATCGCGCAAATAGTCTGAATTGTGACACAGCGCAGACAGCCAGTAGAATAAAAAGCAACCCCGCCGGTTTCCCGACGGGGTTGCTTACCTGGCGGCACAGAACCCTTGTGCCTGATACGTCAGGCGGCCTGCGCCAGGGTTTCTCTTGCGATTTGGGCGCCCTCTTCCAGCGCCTGGTAGTTGGCCGGCAGCAACTTGTGGTGCTTGGCGGGCAAGTGCGCCTTGAGCGATTCCTGCACCGCTTTCATCTCCAGCACGCCGGTCGCGCCCAGCAACGCCCCGACCATGACCATATTCGTCAGGCGTTTGTCGCCCAGCCGCTCGGCGATTTCGTTGGCCGGGACATGGACGGCCTGTACATCAGTGCGCGCTACCGGGCGGTCTATCAGGCTGGCGTTCACCAGCAGCAGCCCACCGGCGGTAACCAGCGGCTCGTATTTATCTAGCGAGGGGCGGTTGAGGGCAATGACGGCTTTGGGGTGCTTGACCAGCGGGGCGCCGATTTCTTCATCGGCGATAATTACGGTGCAATTGGCGGTGCCGCCGCGCATCTCCGGCCCGTAGGAGGGAATCCAGGTGACGTGCAGGCCGTGGTCCATGGCGGCGTAGGCCAGCACCTGCCCGGCGAACAACACGCCCTGCCCCCCGAACCCGGCCACGATGATTTCAGTCTGCATGTCAGGCTCCCTTCACTTTCATGGCTTTCACCGCTTCAATCACTTTGTAATCGCCCAGCGGGTAGGCCGGCACCATCTTGTCTTCGATGAAGGTCAGCGACTCGAGCGGGTTGATGCCCCAGTTGGTGGGGCAGGAGGAGAGCAGTTCGACCATGCTGAAGCCGAGGCCACGCTCCTGCACTTCAAAGGCGGTGCGCAGGGCTTTCTTCGCTTTGCGGATTTCGGCCGGGTTGTGCAGGCTGCGCCGCACGACGTAGGCGGTGGCATCCAGCGTGGCGAGGATTTCAGACATCTTGAGCGGCATGCCCTGGGTCTCCACATCCCGCCCCAGCGGCGAGGAGGTGGTTTTCATGCCCGGCAGGGTGGTGGGGGCCATCTGGCCGCCGGTCATGCCGTAGATGGCATTGTTGAGGAACACGACGGTGATGTTCTCGCCGCGCCCGGCGGCGTGCATGATTTCCGCCATACCAATCGAGGCCAGGTCGCCATCGCCCTGGTAGGTGTAGACGGTGCGGTCAGGGAAGACGCGCTTGACGCCGGTGGCCATGGCCGGGGCGCGGCCGTGGGCGGCCTGCACGAAGTCCATGTCAAAGTAGTTGTAGGAGAACACCGAGCAACCGACCGAGGCGACCCCGATGCTGTGCTCGCGGCGGCCCATTTCATCCAGCACTTCGGCCACCAGGCGGTGGGCGGTGCCGTGGGTGCAGCCGGGGCAGTAGTGGGTACTTGCGTCCGTCAGGCTTTCCGGCCGTTCGTAGACGACTTTGGCGTTCTGGGTATCGGTAATTACCATTTCATTTCCCTCCCCGGACGAGTTCGAGCCGGTCGAGCCAGGCGGCGCGTGTGTGGCCGTTGAGGTCGGCGGGTGGGTTGGCGTGCAACCGGCGGATTTCGGATAGTACTTCGTCCGGCAGGGGCACCACGCCGCCCATGCGCCCGTAGAAGTCCACCGGGCAATCGCCCTGCACCGCCAGTTTCACATCGGTGAGCATCTGGCCGGCGTTCATCTCCACCACCAGCAGCGCTTTGGCGGTCTGGGCGGCGGCCTTGACGGCCTCGGTGGGGAAGGGGCTCAAACTGATGGGCCGCAGCAGCCCGGCCGGGATGCCCTCGGCGCGCGCCTGGCGTACAGCGGAGAGCGCCACCCGCCCGGCGGTGCCAAACCCGACCAGCACAATTTCGGCATCCTCTAAGTAGTAGCCCTGATAGCGTACTTCGTTGGCTTCGATTTCCAGCCAGCGGCGCAGCAGGCGGATATTGGTGGTTTCTTCGGCTTCGGGTTGCAGGTAGATGCTGGTCAGTTGGCGGCGCGGCCGGCCCGGCTCGCCGGTGACCGCCCATTCGGGGGCGCCCTTTTTCAGCGGCTGCATCGGCGGCAGTTCGGCCGGTTCCATCATCTGGCCCAGGCTGCCATCCGCCAGCACCACCACGATGCTGCGGTACTTCTCGGCCAGGTCAAAGGCCAGTACGGTCAGGTCAATGGCTTCCTGCACGCTGGCGGGGGCCAGCACAATTTGTTTGTAGTCGCCATGCCCGCCGCCGTGTACCATCTGGTGGTAGTCGGCCTGGGCGGGGGCGATGTTGCCGAGGCCAGGCCCGCCGCGCATCACATCAATTATCACGGCCGGGACTTCCGTTCCGGCGATGTAGGAGAGGCCTTCCATCATCAGGCTCACGCCCGGGCTGGAGGAGGAGGTCATGACGCGTTTGCCGGTGCAGGCGGCGCCGTAGACCATGTTGATGGCGGCGACTTCGCTTTCAGCCTGGACGAAGGCGCGCCCCAGTTCGGGCATGCGGGCGGCCATGTGCTCGAGCAGTTCGGTCTGCGGCGTTATCGGGTAGCCGAAGTAGGCCTCACAACCGGCGCGGATGGCGGCTTCGGCCATGGCTACATTTCCTTTAAGTAGTTCTTTGGCCATGGCTAAACCCCCGCCATAATCTTTTCACCGCGAAAGACGGTCAGCGCCGCTTCCGGGCAGACCACGGCGCACACCGCGCAGCCAGTACAGCCTTCGGCGTGCAGGTGCACCGGGTGGTAGCCTTTGGGCGTAAGGCGCGCCATATCCAGGCTCATCACGTTTTGCGGGCAGGCGTGGGTGCACAGATCGCAACCTTTGCAGTACTTCTCGTTGACTTCAATCCATCCCGATACGGGCATGGGCGGGCCTCCTTCTGGAATCCGGACTATTTTGAGAATATTGCACATCTTGCGCTTCTATCATCTCAAAAATAGCGGTTTCGGGTCAGGGGCATGTGTCCCGTGTGGGCGGGGCAGGGTGTACCGGGCTGGGAGAGGGGGCAAATGAAGCAGAGGCGCAAATTAGAAATGGCAAATGAAAAGAGAGAATAGTGCAGAGAAGAGCCGAGAGTTGTGAGCAGAGAGTCGAGATTCGGAAAGCCGCACACCTGTCGCCTGGCTTCTCGTGGGTGGTGGTGGAATAAAAACTATCTCACGCCAAAGACGCAAAGCACGCAAAGTAAAACCCACGCCAAAATCAGTATGCTTCCGCGCTCAAGCTTAATGGGAGTTGGGGGCCGGGGGTGAGGGCATCCTGCGCCATTTTCTATTTGAGCAACCTGATTTTGGGGATAGTCTGGCGGTGAGATTGGTGCTAAAATCCGACCGTTTAAATCATATTAGTTGGAGAAAATATATATGTCCCGCCTGATTGGCCTGATTTTGATTGGAGCATTTGTTTTATCTGCCTGTGCGCCGGCGGCGTCCAGCGCCATTCCCACCGAGCCTGCTACCGGTTCTTCTGCCCCGGCGGCCGAGCCTACGGAAACCGCGGCTCCGGAAGCCACCGCAGCCCCTGAACCAACGCCTACTCCCGCCCTTGAGCCCCAGCCGATCACGGCCGACAATGCCGCCGGGCTGGCGCTGGCCAGTGTGACCGACCTGGGCCGCGAGTTTCTGGCCGACCCCAACGCCAACTGGAACGCCGCGAAATGGACGCCGGATGGCGCCTATGTAGTCGTTGAAACTGACCGCGGCTTTGATACGCTGGATGGCGCCACGCTGGAATTGGTGTACAGTGCCGATGGGTACCTGCCGGTGGATATGCTGGCAGATGGCCGGGTGGCGGCTCTCATGGGCGAAGAACTGGTCTTCATTAATCCGGCCACCGGCGAGGCCGAATCCAAAGGCACGGTGAGTAATCCGAGTGTGCTGGCGGTAAGTGCAGATGGCAATCTGTTGGCCTATGCCACCGCACCCGACCGCGTGAATCTGGTCACTCTTGCCAGCGGAACGGTTATCGAAATTACCATTGTGCGTACATTTGCCCAAACACGAATGCTGGATCTGGTCTTCCGGCCGGATGGGCAAATCCTCTTCATCGCCGGGGAAGATGCCCGCCCGGTATCGTTCACCACATTGATTAATACCGCCGATGGCTCGGCGCTCTACGAAATGCCCGGCAGCGGCCGGGTGATCCCCGCGCCGAATGACACCTGGTACATGTACCTGAACGATGGGGTTTCAACAGGCACTGGCGAACTGGCGCGGCCGAAAAATGATTCTCCGGAGCCATTTCTCCAGACGCGTTTTTCCAAAGAGGTTGGCGCATATCAAGATGGAAAAGGAACCATCGCGCAGTTGAGAGACTATTCTTTCATTGGGAGTTCCAGTGAATGGGCAGGGTTGTACCTGGGTTCTTACGACGACTGGAATATCACCTATTCCAGCCCGGCATTTCTGATTCTATTTTGGAACGATACCGGCGCAAACACCGGTACGTTGTCCGAACTTTCAAATGCTGGCCTGCCGCTAAGCCTGGAATTTAACCCGGCTGGCAGCGCCTTTGTCACCACGGATTGGGAAGGCGGCATATACCTGTGGTCGCGCGCTGGAGATGCGCTGGCTGTTAACGAAGACTATGCCAGCGGCGGCAATCCGGCGTTGAGCCCTTCAGGAGACTTGCTGGCCGTGCCGCATTCCACCAGTGTATCGGTGTTGAATAGCGCCGACCTTTCCGAGGTCGCTTCCTACCTGTATCCGGAATCTTTGCTGCCCGGTGCGATCAATTTCAGCGGTCATGTTCTGTTCGCGGACGCGGGCACACTGGTTGTGACGGCCGATTCGATTGCTAACCTGCGCTGGGATGTTGGCTCACGGAAATCGGTGATACTGGACATTTCATCCGGCGAGGCCCTGCGTACCCTGGCCCATCTCCACAATTGCCGCATCAGCGGCGCCGGCACGGCCCTCTTGTGCGAGAATTTTGACAATCAGGCCACCCAGGTCGTGCGCCTTTCGGATGGCGCGCTGCTCACTTCGTTCAAGCCCGCCGATGACCTGCGCCATCTGCGCCTGTCACATGGCGGTAATCTGCTTTCCTCCTGCCGTGAGGGCGCGGCCTCGATTACCGTTCAGGACCTCGGCAGCGGCGGCAGCCGGCCGTTCAATTTCCCGTGCCAGGATGTGCTCTTCCTGCCCGGTGATACTTCTCTCTTACTGGCAGATGGTTCGCTGGTGGATGTGGAAACCCGCGAAATCATCGGTTCTTTCGCGGTTCCGGCGCCGCTTGCGGAATTCCCGGCCGCGTTTTTCAGCCCCAATGGCGATTTTGTGTTGATAGGCAATCAGGTCTATGACCTGGCGAGCGGCGAACTGCTCGCTGCGCTGGACGGCTATGAAACGCTGTATGGCGCCGCCCTGGCCGAAGATGGCCTGACCCTGCTACTGCTCACCGAGCGCGGCCTGGAGCGCTGGAGCGTGAATCAGTAGCCCCGGCTGCATAGAATGCAATTCAATGTCCTCCCGCCAATCGGGAGGACATTTTGTTAGTCAGGGGTATGTGTCTTGTGTGATGGTGGGGAAGGGAATACCGGGCTGGAAAGGGTGCAGATTAGAAATGGCAAGTGAGAAGGGCCGAGGTTCGTGAGTAGAGATTCGGGAAATCAGCGG
>CAZEQN010000092.1:0-9734 GCA_964514335.1 uncultured Anaerolineaceae bacterium | reverse complement strand
AGCCTCGCAATCGAAGATACCAATTTATACAGCTTATTAAATTTGTTAAACAGATTTTTAGATATTTCAGGTCTGCGCTGGTTGCAGGGAAACCCGAATAACTGCCCATTGGAGAAATGTTGAGCCGGGGTGGGCAGCCGATGAGGTCGGGCAGCCGCGGTTACTTTCCGGGCCGGGCTGGCTGATGCAGTTATCGAGGTGGTCTGGAACGCCATCGCCATCACTATCCGGGCAGCCGCCATAGCGAGCATCGCCGGGGCGGTCCGGGCAGCTATCTTCGGCATCGGGAACCCCGTCGCCGTCTCGATCTGGCAAAGTCTCGCCGCCTCCGCCGCCACTGTCCGTGTCCGGCCGGGGCAGTGGGCAGCCATTGGCGCGCAGGCCGTAGCCGGCATCCCCCTGGTTGGGACAGGCATCGTCCCGGTCAGGGACTCCATCGCCATCCGCATCCGTTGGGGGGCTGGGGCAGCCATCGGCGGTCAGGCCGTAGCCCTGGTTGCCTTCCTGTGGACAGCGGTCACTGGGGTCAGGAATGCCGTCGCCGTCGGAATCGGGCGGGGGCAGTGGGCAACCATCGGGGCGCAGGCCGTAGCCGGCGTCGCCCTGGCGCGGGCAGGCATCCTGCGCATCGGGCACGCCATCTTTGTCAGTATCGGGCGGCAGGATGGGGCAACCCAGACTGTCTATGCCGTAACCGGCATCGCCTTTCAACGGGCAGCGGTCCTGGCCGTTGGGGATGCCATCCTTATCAAAGTCGCCATCCGGTGCGGGGAGGGGGCAGCCATCCTGGGTCACGCCAAAGCCGCGGTTGCCGTCATTGGGGCATCTGTCCTGCGTATCCGGCACGCCATCGCCGTCTGAATCGGGTGAGCCATTCGGGCAGCCGCGGCTGTCCACGCCGAAGCCCTTATCGCCCTGGTTGGGACAGACATCCAATTCATTGGGCACGCCATCACCATCCTCATCCGCGCCGGGCGGCGGAATCGGGCAGCCGAGCGCGTCCAGGCCAAAGCCGCGGTCGCCCAGAGTGGGGCAACTATCAATCGCATCCGGGTAGCCGTCGCCATCGGCATCCGGCGGGGGCAGCGGGCAGCCGCGCCCGTCCAGCCCGTGCCCGAGGTCGCCGCGGCGCGGGCAGGCATCGCTGGCGTTGGGTACGCCGTCCTGGTCATAGTCTCCCTCGCCAAAGGAAAGCGGACAGCCGCGCGAATCCACGCCGTTGCCCACATCGCCCTGCAACGGGCATTGGTCAATGGAGTCGGGGTAGCCGTCAAAATCCCGGTCGGGGTCGGCGGCTACGGCCGCAACGGTGGCTGTGACCTGCGGGATAACCACCGTGGCTTCGGGGTTGGCGTTCAGCCATTCTTCCACGT
Source organism: uncultured Anaerolineaceae bacterium (assembly GCA_964514335.1). Lineage (GTDB taxonomy): Bacteria > Chloroflexota > Anaerolineae > Anaerolineales > UBA11579 > SCUK01. The sequence continues at coordinate 8,361 of CAZEQN010000092.1, read as the reverse complement.
CCTCGGGCTCCATTGTGCCGGGGGTCGGCGGGTTGGTGATGCCATTGACGACCGCGGTTTGCCCGGCCACCAGATTAACTGTGCCGCCATCGGTGGTCAGGCTGCAATTGCCTTCCAGACAGGTGATGTAAATGAGGCCTTCCCGGCCGGCGACCACGCTAAGGTACGAACCGCGCACCGAAGCCACGCCGGAGGGGGTGTCCACATCCAGCGCCTGGCCGTTGAGGATGACCCAAATCTGGCCCAGGTCGAGCCGGATGCGGGCGAGCAGGCCACTTTCGGTTTCTTCGGCCGGTTCAAGGGTAAAAAACGAATTTGGCCCCATGCGGACAATTGAGCCATCTGAAAGGTCCAGGCGGGCGCTGGCCGCCAGCCCGGTGGCGACCTGCCCGCCAGTCTGAATCGAGTGGCCGATGAGCAGGCTGGTGAACTCGCTGTCATTATCCGGCCGGGCGAGGACCTCGCCATCGGCTTCCGTCAGTTGGGCCAGCAGGTCGGCGCTGGCCGTTTCTTCGCTGGCGGCCTGCGTGGGGGTTGGGGTGACGGGCGCTGTATTGCCAGCGGATTCTGGGGCAGGCGAACCGGCAACAGGTTGGCCGGTGGCGGGTGAATTCGCCTGGCAGGCTACCAGGGCCAGCGCCAGCCCGAAAAGAATGAATTGCAGTTTGATGAAAATCTTCATGAAATACCCCTTCCTGTGACCCGTCGGCTAAAAACACAGTATACAAATTTTGAGGGCATATGACAAGACAGGGAAAACAAAAAATAGGCCCGGGGGCCTATTTTTTCTGGTGGGGCTAACAGGACTCGAACCTGTGACCTCACGGATGTGAACCGTGCGCTCTAACCAACTGAGCCATAGCCCCAACAACGCAGGCGGGATTATAGCACGCCCGCCTGCGGGTGACAAGGAAATGCGCGCTTAGCGTTTGCGGCGCAGGAGCAAGTAGGCCCCGAACCCAATCAGCAGTACCGGAAAGGCCAGCTCGGCGTTTTCGCCGCTGATGAAGCCCAATACCGACATGCCGCCCAGGATGGCGGCCGGGTAAATCGCCCAGCGGGTCTCCGGGCGGTGGAACCAGTACACCGCGCCAAAGGCCAGCGCCATGAAGCCGAACAGCGACCCGACAATCAGGTTGTCTTCCAGCCCGCCGGGCAGGTTGCTCTCGGCCAGCAGGATGATGGTGCCGACCGCACTCAACGCCCCGGCCGGGAACAGCGCCCACCACTGGCTGCGCTTCTGGATGTAGACCCCCAGAAACACCAGCGCCAGGCCGTACATCAGCAAAATCGGAATCAGGATGTCATTATCGCCGGCAGCCAGCATGGGAATGAATCCCACGATGGTCAGGATGCCGGCGGGGATGACCGCCCACCAGTTGCCGCGGCGGGCGAAGCGCGCCACCCAGAACGGGGCGGCGACACTCCACAGGAAGATGGAGCCCGCCACCTCGCCTGAAATGGATTTATCAACGGTCAGGCCAATCACGGCCAGCGCCGCGCCAATCGTCACCGGGAAGAGCCAGCCCCACTCGCGCCAGCCGGATGAAAGGTAGATGGCCAGGAAAAACAGGCTGCTGGCGGCAAAGACCCAGACCCAGTGGTTTTCGGTCAGCATCGGCACAACGCCAAAGTTGACCAGCAGAAAATAAACGCCAGCGACCAGCAGGAAAAGCCCAAACAGGATATTACGCATCGATTTCATCGGTGTCCTCTCTCTTGCTACGGATGTATAAACCCTATACGCAGGCTCGCTTTTGAAGTTGCGGGGATGGCGGCGCTGTTGTATAGTGGGCGCATGACAGATATTGAACTGACGCCGCTGGAGCAGCAGGTCAAGCGCGTGCTGGGGTTGCTGCTGGCGGCCACCGCGCTGGGGCTGGCCTGCAGCGTCCCGTGGCGGGCGTTCAGTATCGGCTGGTTCTCCCAGCCGGGCAGCCTGCCGGGTTCGCCGTGGCTGGCGGGCGGGCTGGTGCTGGCGTTGCGGGTCTACCCCTGGTTGGCGGTTACGTCTATCGGGCTGGGCTGGCTACTGCTGCGGCTCGGCCAGTACCGGGCGGCGGGCGCGGCCGCGCTGGTTTTTCTCGGCTATGCGCTGCTGACAACTGCCCTGATGCTGGTATACAGCCTCGGATTAAATCTCGGTTTTTAGTCACCCTGAAAGAGTGAACCTGACATGATGCGCGCTACGTTGGACCCCCGCCAGAAAAAAGCCGCCGGAATCAGCATTGAACTGCCCTTTGACCAGGTGACGGCGCGCGCCATCATCCTGCGGCGCAAGGACGGGGCGGTGCTGGGCGTGCTGCACGGCCACCGCACAGATGGCAAGTACACTCTGCCGGGCGGGCATGTGGATGATGGCGAGAGCGCCGACCAGGCCCTGCTGCGTGAGTTAGGGGAAGAGGGCATCCGGCTGGTGGCGCCGGATGAAAACTGGCGCGAACGGCTGGTGGTGGACTACTACCACCCAACCAAGACTCTGAACCTGTGGTATTTGCTGCGGGTGGATGACATCGTCTTTGCCGGGCGCACCAAAGAAGTCCTGGAAGCGCGCTGGCTGGACCAGAGCCAGGCCGTATGGTACCCGAGCCTGCATGAGAAGATTGTGCTGGCGATTCAGGACAACCTGCCGGAGTTGCTCAAGGCGCATGTGAGCGTGCTGGAAAGCTGGTAAAGCGTTGGGCGGGGGCAATCGGGTAAAATAGGCTCGGCAACCAGACCCCTGTACGGAGCGTGACCCTTGGCCGAACGCACCTTCACCGGCAAACCTGCCGGAGATTTCAACTTCAAGAGCATCCTCTATGAAAAGCAAGACGGCTGCGCCACGGTGACTTTCAACCGGCCGCAGAAGCTGAATGCCGTCAATTACCAGGTCTTAAGCGAACTCAACGCCGCCTTCAAAGATGCCAGCTGGGACGATGGTGTGCGGGTGGTGGTGCTGACCGGCGCGGGCGACAAGGCCTTTTGCACTGGCGCGGACCTGAACGAGCAGCAGCAATTCCTCGAGCGGCCGCGCGACTACTGGAAATGGATGGGCGAATTCATCGAAGTGCATGAACGCCTGCGCAACCTCGGCAAGCCGACCGTAGCCCGCCTGAACGGGATTGTGGTGGGCGGCGGCAATGAGTTCAACCTCTCCTGTGATTTAGCCATCGCCGCCGATGATATCTACATCCGCCAGGTCGGTACCAGCCACGGCAGCGTGGCGCTGGCGGGCGCGACCCAGTTCCTGCCGCTGCTGGTCGGCGACCGGCGGGCGCGTGAAATCCTGTTCCTGAATGAAGAAATCCCGGCCGCCAAAGCGCTGGACTGGGGGCTGGTGAACTGGGTGGTGCCGCGCCCCGAGTTGGACGCCAAAGTGGGCGAAATCGTGGGAAAACTCAAGAACAAGTTCCCGGAGAAAACCCGCTACACCAAGCAGCAACTGAATTTCTGGCGTGACCTTTCGTGGCATACCACCATCGGCCATGGCCGCGACTGGCTGGCGATCCACAACACCAGCCCCGAAACCTGGGAGGGCGTGGCCTCCTTCAACCAGAAACGCCCGCAACGCTATGATGAAATCCGCCGCCGCTGGGCGGAAGATGGCCGCCCGGAATGGGTGGGCGGCGAATTGCCCGACTTTGACGACCATGAGGTGAAAGACGAATGAGCGCATTGAAACTGCCCGATGTACAACTGCAAGCCGGCACGCTGGAATTTCTGGAAAAGCACCCCAAGAGCGTGTTTATCAATAATGAGTGGGTCAAGGCCCAGAGCGGCCAGACCTTTGAAACCCATAACCCGGCTACCGGCGAAGCGCTGGCCGAAGTGGCCCTGGCGGGCGCGGCGGATGTCGACGCCGCCGTGGCGGCGGCGCGGGCGGCCTTCAATGGCCCGTGGGGCCAGACCCTGGCGGCTGACCGGGCGACCCTGCTCTTCAAGCTGGCTGACCTGATTGACCAGCACGCGGATGTGCTGGCCGAACTGGAGACCCTCGATAACGGCAAGCCGATTCGGGTGGCGCGGCGCGGCGACCTGCCTTATGTCACCAAGCACCTGCGCTACCAGGCCGGCTGGGCGGACAAGATTGAAGGCAGCACCGTACCGGTTACTTTCCCGAACCAGTTTGTCTATACCCGCCGCGAGCCGATGGGCGTGGTGGGGGCGATTATTCCCTGGAATTTCCCGCTGCTGATGGCCATCTGGAAGCTCGGCCCGGCCCTCACGGCGGGCAACACCCTGATTTTGAAACCCGCCGAACAAACCCCGCTGACCGCCCTGTACCTGGCCGATTTGGTCAAGGAGGCTGGCTTCCCGGCCGGGGTGGTGAATGTGCTGCCCGGCCCGGGTCTGCCCACCGGCGCGGCGCTGGCGGCGCACCCGGATGTCAACAAAATCGCTTTTACCGGCTCCACCGAAGTGGGGCGCAAGATTATGGCCGCCGCCGCCGAGAGCAACCTCAAGCGCGTCAGCCTGGAACTGGGCGGCAAGTCGCCGAATGTGATTTTTGCGGATGCCGATATTCAGGGCGCGATTCGCGGGGCGCAGTGGGCGGTCTTCAGCACCGCCGGGCAGGAATGCGTGGCGGGCACGCGCCTGTTTGTGGAACGGGCGGCCTACGACCAGGTTGTCGAGGGTCTCAAAGCCCAGGTGGAGAAGATGATCGTCAGCCACGGCTTCGCCGAAAAGGTGCATGTCGGGCCGGTCATCAGCCAGCAGCAGATGGGGCGGGTGCTGCACTATATTGAAGATGGCAAGAAGGCCGGCGCCGAAGTGGTGACTGGCGGCGGTCAGGCGGAAGGATTGGCCGGCGGCTACTACGTCCAGCCGACAGTCTTCGCCTATCAGGATGACAGCCTGAATATTGTCACGGATGAAATCTTCGGCCCGGTGGCGGCCGTGACGGCCTTTGACGACTGGGATGAACTGGTAACCCGCGCCAACAACACCATGTACGGGCTGGCGGCGGGGGTGTGGACGCGTGACATCGGCAAGGCGCACCGCTATGCGCATGCGGTTCAGGCCGGTACGGTGTGGATAAACGGCTATGGCATGATTGACCCGGCCGCGCCGTTTGGCGGCTACAAACAGTCTGGCTTTGGCCGTGAGATGGGCAAGGAAGCCATTGACCTGTACACCCAGGTGAAGACGGTGTGGGTGAATACGCAGTAAGATATTAAGGTAGACAGGTAGACAGGTAGACAGGTAGACAGGTAGACAGGTAGACAGGGGAAATCGTAATTGGTAAGAAGTAATTGGGTAATGGCGAGTGAAAATGGAGGCAGGATGTACGGTGCAAGTGTGGATGAGGTAAAACAGGACGGGGCCGAAGACCCGCAGAAACTGGCGGAGTTTGAAGCCCGGATTGCGCGCGGCGAAAAGATTGAGCCGGGCGATTGGATGCCCGCCGACTACCGTAAGCAATTGATTCGCATGATTTCGCAGCACGCCCACAGCGAAATTGTCGGCATGCTGCCGGAAGGCGCCTGGATTACCCGCGCCCCCAGCCTTAAACGCAAACTCATCCTGCTCGCCAAAGTGCAGGACGAAGCGGGGCACGGCCAGTACCTCTACCATGCCGCCGAGACGCTTGGCATCTCGCGCGAGGAAATGGTCGATATGCTGCTGACCGGCGCGGCCAAGTACTCCAACATCTTTAACTACCCGACCCTCAACTGGGCCGACATCGGTACGATTGGCTGGCTGGTGGATGGGGCGGCGATTATGAACCAGACCATGCTGGCGCGCTGCTCCTACGGGCCGTACTCGCGGGCGATGGTGCGGATTTGCATGGAAGAAAACTTCCACAAGAAGCAGGGCCAGGAACAGGTCATTCTGCTCTCCCAGGGTACGCCTGAACAGCGCAAAATGATGCAGGATGCCATCACCCGCTGGTGGTGGCCGACCCTGATGATGTTCGGCCCGCACGACACTGATTCGCCCAACTCGCCCTTGCTGGTGCGCTGGGGCATCAAAACCCGCTCCAACGATGAACTGCGCCAGGACTTTGTCAACCAGATGGCTCCCGACCTGATGGCGCTCGGCCTGACCCTGCCCGACCCGGATTTGAAATACAACGACGCCAGCGGGGACTGGGAATTCGGCGAGATTGACTGGGATGAATTCTGGCGGGTGGTGAAGGGTGATGGCCCGCTGAACGCCGACCGGATGGCGGCGCGCCGCAAAGCCCACGATGACGGCCAGTGGGTGCGCGAAGCCCTGGCCGCCTATGCCGAAAAACAGCAGGCCCTGAATTAGCAAGCCGATGAACGATACCCAGTGGCCGCGTTTCATGGTCTTTCAGCAGATGGCAGCGGGTGAGCCGCTGGTGCACAATGGCACCGTGCACGCCCCGGATCTGGAAATGGCGCTGCTGAACGGGCGGGATGTCTTCGTGCGGCGGCCGGCGGCACATGCCTTGTGGGTCACGCCGGTGGAGTGCATCTTCACCCGTACCCGCGAAGAGCTGGCCGATGGCCGTTGGCTGGCCGGGGTGCAAAAGAGCAAGGGCAAAGCAGAAGCCTGGCATGTCTTTGGCAAACTCACCCAGCAGGGCCAACTGGAACAACTGGGGCAGGTGCAGGCCGCCAGCGCCGAAGAAGCCATGAAACTCGCCATCCAAACCTATACGCAGCGCGAAATCTGGGTCTGGTGGGTGTTCCCGGTCGCGCAGACGCTCGCATCCCAGCCGGAAGAAGCCGCGGCCTTGTTCAGTTTTTCAGAAACCCATGACTTCAAAAACCAGGCCTATTACCCGGTGATTACCCTGATGCGTGAAATCCGAAACAAAAAGCCGGCCGGCGGTAAACGTGGATAGCAAACTGAACGCCAGTCTGGCGGAATACCTGACCGCGCTGGGGGATGACGAACTGGTACTGGCCCAGCGGGATGCCGAGTGGTGCGGCCACGCCCCGATTCTGGAAGAAGACATCGCCTTTGCCAACCTGGCGGTGGATGAACTCGGCCACGCCCGCACCTGGTACGAACTGGCGGCGGATTTGTTAAGCGAAGACCGGGGACGTTTCCCCGACCATCTGGCCTATTTCCGGGATGCGGCCGAATGGCGCTGCGTACAACTCGTGACCCTGCCGCGCGGCGACTGGGCTTTCACCCTCTTGCGCCGCTATCTCTTTGACGTGCTGGAAGTGCTGCGGCTGGAAGGCCTGAAGGCCTCCGGCTATGCGCCGCTGGCCGAAGCCGCCGCCAAAATCTACAACGAAGAACTCTACCATGTGCGCCACGGCAAGGCCTGGCTGCCGCGGTTGGGGCGCGGCACCGAAGAAAGCCACGCCCGCATGCAGGCCGCCCTGAACAGCCTGTGGCCGTATGCTGCCCAACTGTTCCTGCCGTTGCCGGGCGAAGAACCGCTGGCGGCGGCCGGGATTGTACCGGAGACCGCCGGGCTGGAAGCCGGCTGGCGGGCGGCCATCCAGGCCGCGCTGGAAGCGGCCCATTTGACCATGCCGGAGAAGTTCATCCCTGTCACGCGGCCGCGCAGCCAGCAGACCGAGCACCTGATGGGCCTGTTGAGCGAGATGCAGATGGTGGCGCGCGCCAACCCGCAGGCGCGCTGGTAATCCGATGGAACAACTGGCCGTAACCGAACAGGAAGTCTGGGCTGCGCTGGATGAAGTCATGGACCCCGAAATCCCGGTCGTGTCGCTGGTGCAGATGGGCATCATCCGCGCCGTGACTCTGGAAGGGCGGCAAGTGGCGGTGACGATGACGCCGACCTTCTCCGGTTGCCCGGCCCTGGAAGTGATGGAAGACCTGATCCGGGTGCGGCTGGCCGAACTGGGGCTGGAAGCCACCGTCCAAAAAACGCTCGACCCGCCCTGGAGTTCGGATTGGATTTCAGACGCCGCGCGGGCGAAGCTGAAATCCGTTGGGCTGGCCCCGCCGCATCTGCATGGCGGCGACTTTATCGCCGTGCTGGATGCCCCGATTGCTTGCCCGTACTGCGATTCATTCAATACCACCCTGAAAAATTCATTCGGCACGACCCCCTGCCGCATGATTTATGTGTGCAATCATTGCCAGCAACCCTTTGAGCAATTCAAACCGCTATAAGACAGGAGCCAAGCCCATGAAACTGGTCGCGATTTACGCCGCCCCCAAAGACGCCGAAGCCTTTGAGAAAGCCTATTTTGAAACCCATGTGCCGCTGATAAAGCAGGTGCCCGGCCTGCTGGACATGCAGGTCGTGAAACTGACGCGGGTGGTGGTCGGTAACCGCGCCCCGTACATGGTGGTCACGATGAGCTTTGCCGACAAGGACGCGTTGAAAGCCGCCATGGCCAGCCCGGAGATGGCCGCCGCCGGCGCCAATCTGGATGGCTTTGCGCAGGGGCAATATACGCTGTGCTTCGGCGAAGGGCT
>CAZEQN010000091.1:6556-9802 GCA_964514335.1 uncultured Anaerolineaceae bacterium | reverse complement strand
CGCTGCGCTCGGAATGACAAAAATTGTAGTGAAAGATGTCTGCAACACAGCAATTCCCAGTTACCAATTCCCCCCACTCGCCTTTCACTCATTAAACATCTGCCCCACGCTGCGGCCCTCGTGTGCCCGCAGAATCACCTCACCCAGCAGCGGCGCCACCGAAAGCACGGTCAACTTCTTGCCCAGGCTGGCGCGCACCTCGGCGGGGATCATAATCGTGTCGGTGGTGATGATTTCGTTGAGCGGCAGCACCGAAAGCCGGTCGCCGGCCGGGTTGGAAAGCACCGGGTGCACAAAAATCAGCGAGATGCTCTTGGCCCCCTGTTCCTTCAATAAATTCACCGCCTCGCTCACCGAGCCGGCCGTATCCACTTCGTCGTCAATCAGCAGCACATCCTTGCCCACCACGTTGCCCACGATGTTAAGCGCCTCGGTGCCCACGCCGGTCTTAATCTGGCGGCGTTTTTCAATCAGCGCCAGCGGCACATTAATCTGCTCCGCGAAGTTGCGGCCGCGTTTGGCAAAGCCCAGGTCGGTGGTCACCACCACCGGGTCATCCAGCTTTTTGCACAGTTTCTCGACATACTTGACGATGATGTGAAAGGCGGTCAGCACATCGCCGGGGATGGAGAAAAAGCCCTGCAACTGCCCGGCGTGCAGGTCAAGGGTCATGTAGCGGTCGGCCCCGGCCACTTCAATCAGGTCGGCAATCAGGCGCGCCGCAATCGGCACGCGCGGCTGGTCTTTCTTGTCCGAGCGGCCATAGGCCATGTAGGGCAGCACGGCGGTGATGCGCCCGGCCGAGTCCAGCCGCAGGGTTTGCAGCATGATGAGCAACTCAAACAGGTTGGAATGCACCGGCTTGGCGGTGGACTGGATGACGTACACATCCTGGCCGCGGGCGCTGTCATGCAGCCGCACGCCGATGTTGTCGTTGGGGTAGTGCAGGATGTCGCGCCCCGCCAGCGGCTGCTTGAGGTAACGGGCGATTTTGTCGGCCAGTTCGGGGTTGCCGGAACCAGCGTACAGTTTGATGTCGCCATAGATTTTGATGTTCTTGCCGCGCCGGATACCGCTTGGGGACATGCCGCCTGCTCCTGTTTGTTCCAGTTGTTCAGACTACTCTAGAATATCTCACTTTTGCAAAGCCTGCCACTCGCTGCGCAAAATGCCCATCACATGCTCGTCATAATACTGGCCTTCGCGGTACAGGTGCTGGCGCAGGCTGCCCTCATGCACAAAGCCGATTTTTTCATACACATGGCGGGCGCGCGGGTTGTTGCCGTACACCCGCAGGTGAATGCGGTTGAGGTTAAAGACCTCAAAGCCCACCTTGAGCAGCAGGTTCATCACATCCGTACCGTAGCCCTGGTCCCAGAAATTCTTGTCGCCCAGCACAATGCCCAGCTCGGCGTGGTGCGCCTGGGGTTGGAAGTCAAACAGGCCGCACGAACCGATGTGCTGCCAGCCATCACCGACCTTCGCATCCACCGCAAACGGGCGCTCGGCGGGCGGCGCTTTGAGCATGTTTTCAAACCATTGCTCTTCTTCCACGCTGGAGAGCGGCAGGAAAATCATCAGGCCGCGCCGCACCTCGGCATCGTTCAGCCATTCCACATAATTCGGCAGGTCGGCTTTTTCAATCCGGCGCAGGCGTACGCGTTCAGCGACGTACATGGCCTCATTCCTTTCCGTGGTCCAGCAGTTGCCGCACGGCGGCCTGCGGGCTGATGTGGCGGGCGGCCAGCGCCGCCAGGGCCTGCTCGTACTCGCCGTTGGTCAGGCCGGCCTGCCAGCGTGCCACCAATGCCTGCTGCAGCCGCAAATCCAGTTCGGCCGCCAGGCGGGCGCGCTCGCGGCGGGCGAGGTCGCCGCTGGTTTCGAGATGGGCGCGGTGGCTGGCGATGTGCGCCAGCAATTCCGGCAGGCCGCTGCCATCCGCCGCCACCGTGCGCTGAATCGGCGGCAGCCACAGGGTTTCGGCTTCGCCCTGCGGCGTTTCCACCTGCATCGTCTGGCCGTGGTGGCGGAAGACCCGCTGGCCGGGGTGCGCCAGTTGCAGCATGCTGCGCAGGGCGCGCTCGGTGTTTTCCACGCCGGCGCGGTCGGCTTTGTTGATAACCAGAATGTCGGCGATTTCCAGGATGCCGGCCTTGATGGCCTGAATATCATCGCCCAGGCCGGGGGCTTCCACCACCAGAGTCGTATGCGCCAGGCGGGCGATATCCACTTCGGACTGGCCGGCCCCCACGGTTTCAATCAGGATGATGTCAAAGCCGGCGGCGTCAAAGGCCTGCACCAGCCCGGCGGTGGCCTGCGCCAGCCCGCCCAGCGAGCCGCGCGTGGCCATGCTGCGGATGAATACGCCCGTGTCGCCCGTCAGGGCGCTCATGCGGATGCGGTCGCCCAGCACCGCCCCGCCGCTGAACGGGCTGCTGGGGTCGACGGCCAGAATGGCAATTTTCTTGGGTTGCGGGTCTTTGCGGTAATGCAGGGCGAGCTGGTTGACCAGCGAAGATTTGCCCGTGCCGGGCGCGCCGGTTACGCCAATCAGGTGGGCGCGGCCGGTGTGGGGGAACAATTCGGCCAGCGCTTGCTCGCCGGCCGCGGTCTGGTTCTCGATTTGGGTGAGCAGGCGCGCCAGCGCCAGCCGCTGGCCGGAAAGCACCGCCTGAATATCCAGCATGCTCTGGTCTCCGGGGCGTTACCCGCGCCCCAGCACGGCAGCGCGGATATCGTTAATAATCAGGTCGGTGGATGTGCCGGGGCCATAGATGCCCGCCACGCCCATTTCCTTGAGGCGCGGCACATCATCATCCGGCACGATGCCGCCGATGAAGAGCTTGACATCCGATTGGCCGTTGGCTTCCAGCAGGGCGAGGATGCGCGGCACCAGCGCCATGTGCGCCCCGGAGAGAATCGAAAGGCCGACCGCATCCGCATCTTCCTGCAGGGCGGCTTCGGCAATCATTTCCGGGGTCTGGCGCAGGCCGGTGTAAATCACTTCCATGCCGGCATCCCGCAGGGCGCGCGCCACCACTTTCGCCCCCCGGTCGTGCCCATCCAGGCCGGGCTTGGCAACGATGACGCGGATTTTCTGTTCCGTCATGCGAACTCCTTAAACTGGCGTTTCAGGCTGATTATACCGCGTTGGATTCAGCGGGCGTTGGAGGCTATAATTAAAGGTAGACAGGTAGACAGGTAGACAGGTAGACAGGTAGACAGGTAGACAGGTAGACAGGTAGA
>CAZEQN010000091.1:0-6456 GCA_964514335.1 uncultured Anaerolineaceae bacterium | reverse complement strand
GTAGACAGGTAGACAGGGCAAGTGGTTTCAGACAGTGGGCTTTAGCCCACTGCGATGAGTAGACAGGTAGACAGGGCAAGTGGTTTCAGACAGTGGGCTTTAGCCCACTGCGATGAGTAGACAGGTAAACAGGGCAAGTGGTTTAAGACAGTGGGCTTCAGCCCACTGCGGTTTAGCCCACTGCGCATCAGCCTACTGCGCCTCACACGTCCGGTTGAAATGGAAGGCAGGACACAAACTTATGAAACGAATGTTGCTCGCATCGACACTTTGCACGCTACTATTGGCGGCCTGCGGCGCCCAACCCGTGCCGACCCCGCGCGTGGAGGACATCCAGACCGCCATCGCCCAGACCGAGGAAGCCGCGCCCACCCCCTTCCCGACCTTCGCCCCCGCCGAGCCAACCGCCACGCCGGAGCCCAGCCCCACGCCCGCCCCCACCGCCACCGCCACCCCCAGCGGGCCGATTAGCGGTCAGGTCAATGTAGAGTTCCTCAACCTGCGCGCCGGCCCCAGCACATTGTTTGAAGTGCTGGAATCCGTTCCCCAGGGGCAGGAAGTCCTTGCCACCGGCCGCGATGAAAGTGGCAACTGGGTGCAGGTGGAAATCGCGGATGGCGAAGATGAAGAAGAAAAAACCCTCGGCTGGTTTGCGGCCGCTCTGCTCAATTTTCAGGGCGATCCCGGCTTCCTGCCGATTATCGAATTTCCGTTTGACCAGCGCGTGCGCGTCACCGTGCAGGACTCGGATGCCAACCCGATTCCCGGCATTGTCGTGGCCTTCATTCATCGTACCGGCACAGTGGAGTTGCGCAATGATGTCGTCACCGATGAAGCCGGCCTGGCCCTCACCACCCTCCCGGCCAGCCTGCTCGGCACGCTGGATATTCAGATTGTAGGGGTGGACTGCACCAGCCCGGTGATGGATGAGGGCTGCCAGTTACGCGGCTTCTTTGAACGCACCGGCCGGGTCTTCCTGCTCATCCCTCAGCGCGAGCCGGTGGTCTTTGTGTATGAGAGCGCTTCGGTGGAAATCAGCGGCACGGTCGTGGGCGCCAACGGAAACCCGGTCGTGGGCATACAGGTTGTGGCGGTGCGGGATGACGGCGCCGAGAGCGTCGGCCTGACCGGCGCCGAGGGCGTCTTCAGCATCCCGGCCGGGCCGGGCGTGTGGGAAGTGTTCAGCGTGCGCTACAACCCCCGCACCGAGAGCGACACCGTGACAGTAGAAATCACCGACCAGACGCCAGACCCGGTGGAAGTTCCGGCGCCGTAACATAAAACTGCTGGCTTAAAAAGCGTGTCCTTCCATGAAAATGTGTGTTTAATCATTTGTATTCATCCACCATTTTCAAGGAGATAGAAAAGATGAAACTTTCACCCCCCACCAAGATCACGTTTTGGGTCAGCGTCGTGGTCGGCGTACTGGGCTTGCTCGGTACGTTCGCGATTATCCCGGCCCTCGGCGGCATGATCGCCAGCTGGCTGCTGATTGTGGCCTGGCTGCTGCTGATCCTCGGCCTGTTGGTCAAGGGCCTGTAGTTCAGTTTGTGATCAAAGAAACGCCTCGGGCAACCGGGGCGTTTTTGATTCCCGCAGGTTTTCCGGGCGGTTTTGTGTTTTAATTCCCCCATGCGCAAACCGGATTTTCTGATACTTGGGGCGCAAAAGGCGGGTACGACCTGGCTGTATGACATGCTCCAGCAGCACCCCCAGATTCAGATGTCTCCCGTCAAGGAGATTTTTTATTTTTCAGACGCAGCCAATTATGAACGCGGGCCGGAGTGGTACGCCGCCCACTTCGCCGCCGCCCAACCCGGCCGGCTCACCGGCGAAGCCTGCGTGCATTACTTGTATGACACCGTGCGGCGCAACCGCCGTGAGCCGGCCGCGGGTTACCCACCCCTGCCGGAACTGGTGGCGCGCGACCTGCCGGATGTAAAACTGATTGTCTGTCTGCGCGACCCGGTGCAGCGGGCGCTCTCGGCCTATTACCATCACCTGCGCAAGCCGCATTACTCGCCTGCCCTCTCGCTGGCCGAGGTCGACCGCCAGCATCCCCACTTGCTGCTGCGTGACTTCGGCTTCTACGCCCGCTACCTGGCATTGTGGCAGAAGGTTTTTCCGCCCGAGCGTTTCTTTTTCATGCTGTACGAAGAAGATGTGGTTGCCCATCCGGCAGCCCTGTGGCCGCACCTGTTTGAGTTTCTGGAGATTGACCCCGCTTTTGCGCCCGCCCAGGCGGGCTGGGCGCGTAACCGCCGCCCGCCCTGGCTGCATATCCTTCTGCTTCATTATCTGGGGCCGCGCTACAAAATGCTGTTGAAAAGAATGGGCCACAACTGGGAGCGCCGCTTCTTCTACCTGCTTAACTGGCTGCCTTACCCGCCCATCCCACCCGCCGACATCGCCTGGTTGCGCGCACAGTACCTGCCAGAACGCCCGGCCCTGGAAAAAATGCTGGGTCGTGCGCTGGATGGCTGGACTTATGGCGTGAAATAATCTCCCTGTTGACCGGCATGTTATACTCGGCCTGCGCCGTTTTGGGGCGACGATTTAATGAGGAGACTGACCGAAAATGAAGGATTTCATAGCAATTGCCGATTACTCCCCCGCTGACCTGCAAGCCATGCTGGACAACGCCGTAGCGATGAAGAAAGAACTGGCCGCTGGCGGCAACAAACCGATTCTTAACGGCAAAACCCTGGCGATGGTGTTCCAGAAACCCAGCCTGCGCACCCGCGTCTCGTTTGATATGGCCATGCGCCAGCTCGGCGGGGATGCCCTCTACCTCTCCCCGGCCGAAATCGGCCTCGGCCAGCGCGAAAGCATTGCGGATGTGGCCCGCGTGCTCTCCGGCTATGTGGATGCGATTATGGCGCGCGTCTTCGCCCATGACCATGTGCTGCAACTGGCCGAGTGGGCCCGCGTGCCGGTCATCAATGGCTTGAGCGATTACAACCACCCCTGCCAGGGGCTGGCGGATGCGCTCACCATTCTGGAAGAGTTCGGCACGCTGAAGGGCATTAACGTGACCTATGTGGGCGATGGCAACAATGTGGCCGTTTCGTTGCTGCATGTGTGCGCCAAACTGGGCGCCAATTTCACGATTGCCAACCCGGCCGGGTATGACATGCCCGCCGCCGCCCTCGAGATGGGCCGCACCTTCGCCGCCCAAAGCGGCAGTTCAGTGACCGTGCTGGCAGACCCGCAGGCCGCCGTGAAAAATGCGGATGTGATTTACACCGATACCTGGACCAGCATGGGCCAGGAAGAAGAAGCCAAAAAGCGCGAGGCGGTTTTCCCGCCCTATCAGGTCAACGCCGCTTTGGTGGCCGCCGCCAACAGCCGGGCGATTGTGCTGCACTGCCTGCCCGCCCACCGCGGCCAGGAAATCACTGACGAAGTCGCCGATGGCCCGCACTCGCGGCTCTTCCCGCAGGCCCACAACCGCCTGCACGCCCAGAAGGCGATTCTGGTCAAACTGCTTGCCTGAACCAGCCCGCTCCAAAATCCAAACCCCAAAGGCAGTCCGGCCTTTGGGGTTTCATATGAGGATAAGTGAATGAATACTCAAGAATATATCGCAATGGAAGAGCAGTACGGGGCGCACAACTACCACCCGCTGGATGTGGTCGTCACCAAAGCCGAGGGCGTGTGGGTGTGGGACGCCGAAGGCAACAAATACCTGGACTGCTTGAGCGCCTACTCGGCCCTCAACCAGGGGCATGTCCACCCCCGCATTGTGGATGCGCTGGTGGAGCAGGCCAAAAAAGTAACCCTGACCTCGCGCGCCTTCCGCAACGACCAGTTGCCGCTCTTCTACAAGGAATTAAGCGAGATGACCGGCTACGAGATGAGCCTGCCGATGAACAGCGGCGCTGAAGCGGTGGAAACCGCCCTCAAACTGGCCCGCAAGTGGGCCTACCGCGTCAAGGGCGTGCCGCGCCACCAGGCCGAAATCATCGTGTGCGATGGCAACTTCCACGGCCGTACCATCAGCATCATCACGTTCAGCACCGAGCCGCTCTACCGCGACGACTTCGGTCCCTTCACGCCCGGCTTCAAGGTCGTGGCCTATGGCGATGCCAAAGCCATAGAAGACGCCATCACCCCCAACACTGCCGCCGTGATGCTGGAACCAATTCAGGGCGAAGGCGGCGTGATAGTGCCGCCCGCCGGTTACCTGCAAGCGGTACGCGACCTTTGCACCAAGAACAATGTACTCTTCATCTCGGATGAAATCCAGACCGGCCTCGGCCGCACCGGCAAACTCTTTGCGATGGAGCATGAGGGCGTGCGCGCCGATGCGGTCATCATCGGCAAGGCGCTGGCGGGCGGGTTCTACCCGGTCTCGGCCGTGCTGGCCGATAAACCCCTGCTGGGCCTCTTCCAGCCCGGCGAACACGGCAGCACCTTTGGTGGCAACCCGCTCGGCGCGGCCGTGGCGCGCGCCGCGTTGGCCGTCATCCGCGATGAAAAACTGGTGCAACGCTCGGCTGAACTGGGCGAGTACTTCATGGAGCAACTCACGGAAATCCCCAGCCCGCACGTCAAGGAAGTGCGCGGCAAAGGTCTGCTGATCGGCGTGGAACTCAAGCCGGAGGCGGGTGGGGCGCGCCGCTTCTGCGAGGCGATGAAGGCGCGCGGCATCCTGTGCAAGGAAACCCACGACAATGTCATCCGCTTCGCGCCGCCGCTGGTGATTGACAAAGCCACCATTGATGGCGCTCTGCCCGCCATCCGTGAAACGCTGAATATGGCCTAGTCTTCACAGGCGCAAGAAAACAGCCTATTCTATAATACAGGTCAGGCCCATCGGTCTGACCTGTTGATTTAACTGGAATAGGAAGCCTGCCATGCTGAAAAAACACCTGAATTTACTGCTCCTGACCGCCCTGCTCTTGAGCAGTTGCGCCCTGCCCGGCCGCGGCGCGCCGGCCGATGCCGTACCGGCCGCCGAAACGCCCGTGGCGGAAATCGCCACGCCCACCCCTGAACCGCCCACCGCTACCCCGGAACCGCCCCCCACCGAGGAGCCGACCCCCGAACCCAGCCCCACCCCGGCGGCAGTCCAGGCCATCATCGGCCAGGTCTTTCATGATGTCTGCGCCCATACTGACCCGGAGGATGAAGGCTGCCAGACCGCCAGCGATGGCCGCCGGGCCGGCAATGGCATTCTGGACGAAACCGACCTGCCGCTGGCGGGCGTGCGCGTATCGCTTGGCGCGGGCCTGTGCCCAGCCACCGGCCTGGCCGAAACCTTCTCGAATGCCGAAGGCCAGTTTGCCTTTGCCGAACTGCTGCCGGGCGACTACTGCGTGAGCATTGACCCGGCTGATAATGCGGATTTAGAGCCCGGCTTGTTCACCCTGCCGCAGGGCGGCCAGGCCAGCCTGCGCCTGACGACCGATGAACTGGTGGCCGAACTGAACTTTGGCTGGGATTATGAACGCCTGCCGCTGGTGGTCAAGGACTGCACCGACAGCCTGGCCCTGGTGGCCGCGCCCGCCAGCACGACCGTTTCCGGCGGGGCCGCCTTTACTCAACGCTGGCAAGTGGAAAATACCGGCTCCTGTACCTGGACCGAGGAGTACGCCCTGGTGCATGTGGCGGGTGAGGCGCTGGGCGAAACGACCGAACTGGCCCTGACTGAAACGGTGCGCCCCGGCAATACTCTCGAACTGGAACTGGCGCTCACCAGCCCGGCCGAAGCGGGTTCCTATACCGGCGATTGGCTGCTACGCAATGAGCATGGCGACACCTTTGGCACCGGTGATGAAGAAACCCCGGCCCTGACGGTGGAGATTACGGTGCTGGGCGAACTGATTATGGCCGCCACCCTCGGCGAGCCGGATTACCGCGATACGCTGGGGAACGATGACCGCTGGAACCTGTTTGAAGACGACCACGTTCAGATGGTCTGGGAAGAAGGCCGCATCCGCCTGACCAGCAAGGAAACCATCGGCTACGATTCATGGACGGTAACGGCCGGTACGCTTGGCAACGCCACCATCGAGGCGGTCTTCACCACCGGCCCGGCCTGTGATGGCTACGACCGCTATGGCCTGATTGTGCGCTCTGAAACCATCAACGAAGGCTACTTCTTTGGCATTTCCTGCAATGGCAATTATGTGGTGCGCGAATGGAATGGCCGCCGCTGGCAGTTAATCTCCGGTTGGGCGCCGGGCAAGGGCATCAACACCGGGCCGGACCAGGTCAACCATCTGGTAGTGGTCATGGAAGGCAACCGTTTTGAGTTTTACGTCAACGGCCAGTTGCAGGTCATCGCCCAGGACCCCAGCCAGCCATTTTATGGCGGTGGGCGCTTTGGCCCGTTTGTGGCCGGCCAGCAGACTTCCAACTTCACTGTGTATCTGGAAGATATTGCCGCCTGGTCGCCATAGCCAGGTTTAGAATCAAAAACGGCGGGCGGCGACACATGGTCGCCGCCCG
>CAZEQN010000090.1:3717-9944 GCA_964514335.1 uncultured Anaerolineaceae bacterium | reverse complement strand
CGAGTTCGAGAACGCGGGCGCGCATGGTGGTGAAGTTGGTGAGCATGCCGCCGAGCCAGCGCACGGTGACATAGGGCATGCCGCAGCGCTGGGCTTCCATCTCGATGGTTTCAACGGCCTGGCGTTTGGTGCCGACGAACAGGACGGTGCCGCCGCGGGCGACGGTATCGCGGACCATGTTGTAGGCTTTGTCGAGCGAGCCGACGGTTTGCTGCAGGTCAATGATGTGGATGCCGTTGCGCTCGGTGAAGATGTACGGCTTCATGTGGGGGTTCCACCGATGGGTGCGGTGGCCGAAGTGGACACCGCTTTCCAAGAGCGCCTTCATACTGATTTTTGCCATGGGATTACTCCTTTGCGTTTTGTCTTCCGCTTTCTTCTCCCAGCCGCGCCGCCCCACGGTGTGGGGCACGCACGCGCCTGTCTGAAAGCGTGTGGATTTTGCCCGGCCTGGCAGCCGAGCCGATGGAGTATATCATGGTGGGGCAGGTGGGTCAATGGATTTTAACCAGGGTTTTTCAGGCAGAGTGGTTAGAGACGCCCACAAGGGGACAGGCTGCGAGGTTACCGTAGTTATACGCCCACAAGGGGCCAGACTACAAAGTTAAGGTTAGAACGACTGCGTGTGGTTGAAACCAAAAGAGACTCGCGGCCGCGAGTCTCTTTTGGTTGGGTTGTTAGATTTAGAGCAGCCCAATGAGCCAGTTCATGATGTTCCAAAACATGTTGTAGAGCGGGGCAGGCCAATTGCTGGTGGGAAGAGCGGGTGGGAAGGTGTTGGCGGTGGGCTCGTCGACGCGGATGCCGACACCGCTGACATCCCAGAGGATATCGGCGCCAGGGATGCCCATGGAGGCCAGAAAGGCGTCGGCATCGTAGCCGTTGTTCTCAAAGGTGTTGCCGTGGATGTAAATGTTTTCCGGGGTGGGGCCGATATCTATTTCGTTGGCATCGAAGGCAATCAACAGGTTGAAGATGCCCAGGCCGGCGGTTTTGTTGCCGCGAATGGTGTTGTTATAAACTTCGACATCATCGGCGGCGATGAGGGCGATGCCGGAGCCAGCCGGCATTTTGCTGGCGGCGGTGTTGGGCTTGGCGAAGTTCTCATGGTTGTTGTTTTCGACAAGATTGTCATAGACCAGGGTGTGTTTGGAGACTTTGCTGGTGAGCTGCGGTAACAGCACAATCAGGATGCCGTTGGTGTTGCCGTAGGCATGGTTCCGATAGACTTCTCCGTTGACGACATTTTCCAATTCGATGCCGAGGACGTTTCCAAAGACGATGTTGTCGCGGACGACCACATTCATGCTCTGCCCGGCATAGATGCCGGCATCGTCAACGCCACTGACGGTAGAGTGCTCGATGAGCACATCCGTGCTTTGCACCGGGTAGAGGCCATAGGTGCCGGTATTTTCAGCGACCATATGGTGCATGTAGACGCCCGTTACGCCTTCCACAATGACGCCGTTATCGGTGTAGTTGCGGACATGCAGGTAGCCGATTTCAAAGTTGTTGCCGGAAGAAATGACGGCTTCCGAGAGCGTGTTTTCGCCATCCAGAATGGGGAGTTCGCCGAGGGCGTTGGGAATGCCAACCAGCGTAATGTCATTGAGGTCAATGACGAGGCGCTCATGATATACGCCATAGGGGATTTCGATGGTGTCGCCGGGGCGGGCCTGGTCAATTACGGATTGAATTGACTGGTTTCCGTGAACGGTGAGGGTGAGCCCCGGGCCAGTGATTACATTTCCACCACCGGTGGCGGCGTTTAGGTTTTCGACGAGGTCGCGAGCGAAATTGGGGATGCGATGGGCCACAGGGAGGCCGGATGGCACTTCAACTGGGGTTTCTGGCAGGAGACTTTCATCGGTCAGGGCGTATAAAAAGGCAATCAGGTCCTGGGTTTCCTGCTCGGTGAGTTCGAAGCCCTGTACGAAGGGGTCAATGTCTGCCCGGCCGTGAGCGCGGCCACCGCCCTGGGCATAAAAATCAATCACTTCTTCCAGTGTGGAAAAAATACCGTTATGCATATAAGGGGCGGTGAGGGCGATGTTGCGCAGGGTGGGGATTTTGAATGCGCCGTCGTCGCCATCTGCCACCACGCCGGCGCGGCCGGCATCATGTGGCAGGCCGGGATAGTCAGGGACGCCGATAATGCGGAATGTGTCCCCGGCAAAGGTGGGGGCGGTGTGGCATTCAAAGCAGCGCAGGGCGGCCGAGCGGAAAAGGGTGAGGCCGCGGCGTTGGGAAGACGTGAGGGCATCCAGTTCGCCGCCGGCGAACTTATCAAAGGGGCTGTCCTGGGTTAGGAGGGTGCGCTGGAAGGCGGCCAGGGCGCGGACGATATTGTCCACGGTGACTGCGTCTTCGCCTCCGCCAAATGCCGAATCGAACAGCTCAACATATTCGGGGATGGCGCGCAACTCGGCCGCCAGGGCTTCGTTGTTTTCCACCCCCATTTCATCCACATGATTGAGTGGGACGAGGGCCTGGTATTCAAGAGAATCGACGCGGCCATCCCAGAACAGGGCAGAGGTGAAGGCGACATTCCACAAGGTGGGAGTATTGCGGGGGAGGGTCGTGCCGCCGCTGCGTTCCGGGCCTACGCCAGCGCCGCCAGCGCCGACGGCCTGGGGCAGGCCATCGGCAAAGCCATAGTCAGGATGATGGCAAGTGGCGCAGGCGATGTCATTTTCAGCCGATAGAACCGGGTCAAAGAACAGCAGGCGACCCAGCTCGACTTTTTCCGGTGTGCCGGTGTTGCCCATGTCATTCACGCTGGGGAAGGCGCGTTGCAAGCCAGTGGCGCTGGGCTGGATGCTGCTGGAACCTGCGCCATAGCCTTCCGGGCCGGGGTGCTTGTCCTGTGGGATGGGTTTGAAAGCGGCGAAGGCGAGTAGCGCCACAATGGCTACCAACAGGCCGACCGCGATGCGAATGAACCAGGTTTTCATTGTTCCTCCAGCCCGGCCAAAATGGCGGGAAATTAAGGGTCAGGGATTATTCGAGGGTGAGCAGGTAGGCAACCAGCGCGTCAAAATCTTCACCGGTCAATGTTTTGCCAAAGGTGTTGGGCATGAGATTTTGATAGCCGGGGAGGATGAAGTCTGCCGGGCGCAAGATGGAATTGCTGATATAGGTCTGGGCATCTTCGCCGGGTACGCGAGTGGCGGCCTGGCTGGCAATGCCTGCCAGCGACGGGCCGACCAGGGTCATATCCGGTTGGGTGGCGTGGCAGGCGGCGCAATGAATGCGAAATGCGTCCTGTCCCTGGGCGAGGGTGGGGTCTGGCGTGGGAGTGGGCGCCGCCGTTTCCGGCGAGGCGCCACAGCCAGCCAGTAACAGGGCAAAGGCGAGTAGTGAGTAAAACAGGCATCGTTGCATTCGGGTCACCATTCCAGGAGAGAGTGAATTTCGTTTTTCAGGTGTTCGACGCTGGGAATAACTAAAGCGTTCATCAGGGGGATGTTGAAGGGGATGGGAATATCAGGGACGGTGATGCGCCGCAGCGGGGCATCCAGAGCGGTGAAAATTTCTTCCGCCACGGTTGCCAAAATTTCAGCGCCAAAGCCAACGGTGTGCGTGTCTTCATGGGCAACCAGCAGTTTACCCGTCTTGCGAACGGAAGCGAGAACGGTTTCCTTATCCCAGGGGGAGATGGTGCGCAGGTCAATGACTTCGACTGCGCCGGGATAGGGTTGGGCGGCTTCCAGGCAGCGGTGGAGGGTTTCGCCCCAGGAGACGATGGTCAGGTCTGTGCCGGGCTGGACGACAGCGGCCTGACCAAAGGGCAAACAGTAAGCGTCGCCGGGCCAGGGTTTGCGTCCGATGGGGGTATCGTACAGGGCGCGGTGTTCAAGGAAGATGGTGGGGTCCTGCTGGCGCAGGGCAGTGCGGAGGAGGCCGGCGGCATCTTCGGCGTTGGAGGGCATGGCAATGCGCCAGCCGACCATGTGGGCATAAATGGCTTCGCCGCTGACGGAGTGCCACGGGTCGCCGGTTTTCTTGCTGTAGCCGACCGGGATGCGGATTACCACCGGGGCTGCAAATTTGCCGGCCGTGCGCCAGCGCACCCAGCCGGTATCGTGTATTTGCTCATGGGCGGGGTCTGCGTATTTGCGGAACTGGATTTCAGGAACGGGGCGGAGCCCGGCCATGGCCAGGCCGGCGGCGCGACCGATGATGCCCTCTTCGGAGAGAGAGGTGTCGAAAACGCGCCGTTCGCCGAATTTTGTTTGGAGGTCTGTGGTGACGCGGTGGACACCGCCGCGTGGGCCGAAATCTTCGCGGAAGACGTTCTGGGGGGTTTGGGCGTTTTGCTGGGTTTGTTTTGTGGGGGGGTCGGCTACACTTAATTTGTTGCGGGGGCCCTCTGACTGGGGCGGGGTGAACTGGGGCGGGACAAGGTGGTTGTCTGGCGGAGGAACCTGGGGCAGGCCATCGCCGGAAAACACATAGCGCTGGGCGGTGGCGGGGTCCGGGTCAGGGTTGGTTTCAGCGGCGGTCAGGGCGGCGCGCACTTCCTGTTCGACTTCGGCTTTCAACTCGTCCCACTTAAATTCTGAACCCAGATAATTTTTGAGTGTGAGTAGTGGGTCACGAGATTGTTCGGCCTTGATTTGTTTGGCGCTCTTGTAGGCGGTCTGGTCTTCTCCAAAGGTGTGCCCGTGCAGGCGGACGACCTCCATGCGTAACAGGCAGGGGCCGCGGCCGTGGCGGACGTAATCAATGGCTTCGGAAATGAGGGCGGCGGTCTCTTCGGGTTGAGTGCCTGAACCCTGCAGGATTTTCAGGTTTTTGAAGGCGGCGAGGTTTTCGGCAATATTCCCGCCGGGGGTTTGGAATTGGCGCGGTACGGAAATGCCGTAGCCATTGTCTTCGATAAAGAATAGCATGGGTAATTCAAGGGTGGTGGCGATGGTGAGGGCGGCCCAGAAGCCATTGGCAGCGACTGACCCATCGCCGCCGAGGGCGACGGCCAGCGCGCCGTTCCAATCCTTGTTTTTCAGTTCATCGCGATAGTAGGTGATGGCCTGCGCCCAGCCCGCGGCGGGGGTGTACTGGGCGCCGACATCTCCCGAAGAAGGCAGGACGGTAACGCCATTGCGGGGAGGCATGGAATAAACGACGCCCACATCGCGACCCTCGGAGGGCGAACCGGTGCGGGCCATATCTGCGGCGAAGGCTTCGCGGGGAGTGAGCCCAGCGGCGAGCATGAACGGCCGCGAGCGGTAGTAGACGGTGGCGGCGTCGTGCCCCTGGGTGAGCTGGAGGCCGAGCAGGACCTGGGAGAGTTCATGCCCTTTGGCAGAAAACTGGTAAGTCACCTTGCCAGCGGGGACGAGTTCGGTTTCTTCGATCTCGTCGATGGTTCGGGAAGTAAGCAGCAGCCGGGCGACGGTGGCCCAGTCAATAGAGGGATTGGATTTTTTGGCTGACTTTGCCATCAGGCGTCCTCGATTTCCACATAGATGCGCTTGTTGATTGCGCCCTTGCTTTTGTAATCTGACACGCGAATACGGCCAACTTCGGCGGTGTGGGCAACATGTGTGCCGCCATCGGCCTGGAGGTCCAGCCCTTCGATTTCGACGACGCGCACTTCCGGGATGCCTTCCGGCAGGAGATTGATTTTGGTGCGGATGAGGTCAGGGATGGCAAGGGCTTCGGCGCGGGGCAAAATACGGACATGAATAGGGCGGTTGGCCCTGACTTCATGGTTTATGGCGGCTTCAATTTCTAAAACGAGTTCAGCGCGCATGGACTCGAATTCAAAATCCATACGGCCCTGTAAGGGCTCCATGTTTCCGCCGGTTACGGAAGCGCCATACTGGCGAAAGACAACGCCACAGAGGATGTGCATGGCGGTGTGAGTGCGCATGAGCTGATAGCGGCGCTCCCAGTGCAGGGTGGCGCGAATGGCTGTGCCGGGTTGAGGGAGAGGGAGTTCGCCGCCCAGCAAATGCCACAGTTGGCCATCCTGTTTCTTGAAGCCGGATACTGCGTAGCTGGATTCAGACGCAAAGAGATTGCCTTCATCGGCAGGCTGGCCGCCGCCGCCGGGGTAAAAGGCGGTTTGGTCCAGAGTGATGGCGCGCAAATCCGGATGGACAGCCGTAATCAGGCCTTCGAATTCTTTCAGATAGGAATCGGTTTGATATAGCAGGCGGGTCACGCGAGCCACTCTCCTCCGGGCGGATGCACGAAGGTTATTTTAGTCTATGGGCGGG
>CAZEQN010000090.1:0-3617 GCA_964514335.1 uncultured Anaerolineaceae bacterium | reverse complement strand
TCAGGCGGGCAGTATGACTTCCGGTTTTTCGTTGAAAGGACTGTTAACCAGTTTGCTGACGGGGTAGTGCATCATCTCGCTGGCCGGATAAGGACGGAGAAGGGGCTGGAGTGCATCAGGTGATTGGTCAGCAGGGTCGAGCCAGAGCGGGTGGGCGGAAGGTGGCAGGATGACGGGCATGCGGTTGTGCAGGCGGGACATCATTTCATTCGGCTCGGTGGTGATGATGGTCGTAGAGTAGACTTCGGAACCATCCGGCGCATGCCAGATTTCCCACAGGCCGGCAAAGGCAAAAGGCTCTTTTGATTCAAGTTGGATGTAGTGGGGCGTTTTGCCGCCGCCGGGTTGTTTGACCCATTCGTAGAAGCCATCTGCGAGTATGAGGCAGCGGCGGCGTTTGTAAGCATTTCGGAAGGAGGGTTTTTCGGCCAGAGTTTCGGCGCGAGCGTTAATCATTTTGTTTCCTATGGACGGGTCTTTGGCCCATGAAGGAATGAGTCCCCAAACAAAAGCATCCAGAAGATTCTGCCCATTGTTTGGGACTACTGCGAGGGGCTGGGTGGGGGCGATGTTGTAGCGCGGTTGCAGGGGGGTTGGAACTTCCAGCCAGGGAAACGCGGCGTGGATGGTATCGGCATCAACAGTTAGCGTAAAACGACCACACATGGACATCTCCGGGAGTGTACATTTGTTCTATTTTAGCACAAAATTGATACTGGGATTAATTATCGGGTTGGCCCCAGCCGCCGCCGCCTGGGGTACGGATGGAGAGGGTGTCGCCGGGCATCAGCTCGGCGCTGCCTTTGGCGGGCATGGGTGTTTCGTGGCCGTCGCGAATTAGAATGTTCTGACCGACGGCACCGGGCTGGCCGCCTGCCAAGCCGTAAGGCTGGCTGACGCGCCGGTCGCTTAGCAGGCTGATTGTCGCGGGGGCGTTCAGGCGCAGGTCGCGGCGCAGGCCATCACCGCCGCGGAAACGCCCAGCGCCACCGGTGTTGCGGCGAATTTCGTAGCGCGTGACTTGAAACGGGTAAGCGAATTCAAGGGCTTCAACCGGCGTATTCAGTGTGTTGGTCATGTGGGTGTGAATCGCAGATTGACCGGGAGCCGTGGGGCGGGCGCCCATGCCGCCAGCGAGAGTCTCGTAGTAGGTGAAGGGCGAATTACGGCCCGGGTCCCAGCCGCCAATCAGGGTGTTGTTCATTGTTCCCTGGGAAGCGGCGGGGATACGGCCGGGAGCGGCCTGGGCTAACGCCCCGAGCAGGACATCTGTAATGCGCTGGCTGGTCTCCACATTGCCACCTGCAACGGGGGCGGGGTAGATGGCGTTCACCAGCGTGCCTTCGGGGGCAATTACATCGATGGGGCGAAGGCAACCGGAGTTGTTGGGTACGTCCAGCCCCAGCAGGCAGCGGAAGACATAATAAACGGCAGATAGAGTGATGGCATAGACGGCGTTGACGCTGCCCTGGGCCTGGGGAGCGGTACCGGTAAAGTCCACGATCGCGTGGTCGTTGTGGATAGTGATGGCGACCTGAATGGGCAGGGACGATTCGGATATGCCATCGCCATCGAGCTGGTCGGTAAATTCATAGCGACCGGGGGGAAGCTCGCGGAAGAGGGCGCGGGTCATACGTTCGGTGTAATCCAGCAGGCCAGCAGCCTGCTTTTGAAGAACTTCCACCCCGTATTTTGCGCTCAGTTCTGTAAGGCGCGCTACCCCGCGCTGGTTGGCAGCCAACTGGGCATTCAAGTCTCCGGCGCGCTCGGCCGGAGTGCGGACATTGGCAAGGATGATATCCCACACTCCGGATTGAAGCTCCCCGCGGGAAACCAATTTCACAGGCGGGAGGATGAGCCCTTCCTGAATCAGTTCGCGGGCAATGGGCATTGAGCCGGGAGCCATGCCGCCTACATCGGCGTGGTGAGCACGGTTGGCGGCGAAGCCAATGCACTTGCCATCCACGAATGCTGGGGAAACCAGCGTGATGTCCGGCAAGTGTGTGCCGCCGCGATAGGGGTCGTTGAGAATGACGACATCGCCGGGTTCAAGGGCGACCTCGGCCAGGGCCTGTTGAACGGAAAGGGGCATGGCCCCCAGATGAACCGGAATGTGGGCTGCCTGGGCAATCATTTCACCCACAGGGTTGAAAATGGCGCAAGAATAATCGCGCCGTTCCTTGATGTTGGGAGAAAAGGCCCCCCGTTTAAGTAGAGCGCCCATTTCTTCCGGAATGGCGGCGAAGAGGTGCTTGAAGATTTCCAGTTCGATGGCAGAGTTCATGGAGCAACCTCAACAATCAGGTTGTGGTGAGCATCGACTGTGGCTTGATCACCGGGATGGAGGAGGATGGTGGTATCTGGCTTGAGTATCAAGGCCGGACCGGAAATGGCGTGGCCGTGGTGCAAGGCACTTCCGGCGTAGATGGCAGTCTTGACCGGGCCGGAAGAAAATGTGACGAAATCTGTTTCGATTGGAATTGGAGATTCCATAGATGGTTCAAATTGGGGCATGCTGGGGTCTTCGACGTAGCCGATGGAGCGGAGACGAAGGGTGACAATTTCAATCGATGCGTTAATATTCGCATAGCCATATTCCGCTTGATGAAGTTGATGGAATGCAGCGATGAATTCGGGTGTAAAAGGCACGGATAACTCAAACGATTGGCCGCGATAACGCAGATCGAGGGTGAACTGAAATGATTGCTTCTCGCGAGAAATGCCCTGGGCGGAGAGGTCGGCCGCCGCCTGATGGTGAAGCGGGGCAAAGTGGGATTGGAGAGCCGCCGCTGGGGTATCACCGGGGAGCATGACAGTTTGTGAATAGTCCTTGATGACATCGGATAGTAATAAACCAAGCGCTGAAAGAGTGGCGGCCTGGGCGGGAACAAGCACGCGAGGAATGGCGAGGGCGCGGGCAAGGTCAGTGGCGTGCAATCCGCCCGCGCCGCCGAAGGAGAGCAGGGTGAAATCGCGCGGGTCTCGGCCGCGGGCGACTGAAATGACCTGTAAGGCGCGTGCCATATGGGCATTAGCAACTTGAACGATACCCAGAGCGGTTTCCTGGGGACTCATGCCCAGATTTTTGCCGAGGTTGGCGAGGGACGCCAGTGAACGGGCAGGCTGGAGGGCTAACTGCCCGCCGAGAAAGTGTTCCGGCCGTATACGCCCTAAGACCAGGTTGGCATCGGTTACGGTCGGCTGGTCTCCACGGCCATAACAGGCCGGGCCGGGGTCCGCGCCCGCGCTCTGGGGGCCAACGCGCAGGGCGCCGCCCGAATCTATAAATGCGAGCGAGCCGCCGCCTGCGCCAACGGAATGAATATCCAGCATGGGGATAGGGATTGGCAGGCCACCAATTTCTGCATCGCTGGTCAGGCGCGGTTCGCCATCCAGCACAGCGACATCTGTGGATGTGCCCCCCATATCAAAGGTTATCAGTCGTTCAAAACCAGCTAGGCGGCCAATGTGCTGCGCGCCAATGAGGCCGCCCGCTGGACCGGAAAGAATACAGCGGACGGCATTTCGCCGGGCTTCTGCGGTTGAGATGCTGCCCCCGTTGGATTGCATTACTAGAAGCAGGTAAGATGATACTTTTCCGAGATGTTAATCCAGAA
>CAZEQN010000089.1:0-9995 GCA_964514335.1 uncultured Anaerolineaceae bacterium | reverse complement strand
CCGGCGTGGACGTGGTCGGCGAACTCACCCAGCGGCTGGACAGCCGCAACCCTAAAACGCTGATTGGCAGCGGGAAAGTGGAAGAAGTGCTGGCGCTGGTGGAAGAAACCCAGGCGCAGGTGCTGATTTTTGATGATGAACTCTCACCGCGCCACGGGCGGGAGCTGGAAAATGTGTTTGGCGATACGGTGCGAGTGCTCGACCGTACGGCGCTGATTCTGGATATCTTTGCGCAGCATGCCAGTACCCATGAAGGCGCGTTGCAGGTGGAACTGGCCCAGTACGAATACCGGTTGCCGCGCCTGACGCGGGCCTGGACGCACCTGGCACGCCAGGCCGGCGGCGGCGGCGGGCGCTCTGGGAATGGCGGGGTGGGCTTGCGCGGCCCGGGCGAAAAACAACTGGAAGTGGACCGGCGCGATATCCGGCGGCGGATTGACCAGCTCAAGGGCGAACTGGAAAAAGTGCGCGCGCACCGCGGGCGGCACCGCGAACGGCGCAAACGCGCCCGGGTGCCGGTGGTGGCGCTGGTGGGCTATACCAATGCGGGCAAATCCACGCTGCTTAATCGAATTGCGGGCGCGGATGTGTACGCCGCCGACCAGTTGTTCGCGACGCTGGACCCAACTACCCGGCGGGTGGAGTTACCCGGTGGGCGGGCGGCGCTGTTCTCGGACACAGTAGGGTTTATCCAAAAGCTGCCGACGAATCTGGTGGCCGCTTTCCGGGCGACGCTGGAAGAAATCAGTGAGGCTGAATTGCTGCTGCATGTGGTGGATGCCACGCACGCCAGCGCTTTGGCACAATCCGAGGCGGTATTGGAAACGCTGGCGGATATCGAGGCCGAATACATCCCAATGATTACCGTGCTGAATAAGGTGGACCGATTTGAGTCGCCGGAGGACGGCAACTGGCTTTTGGAGGAATTCCCGGAGGCCTTGCCGGTTTCGGCGCTGACCGGTCAGGGCATGAAAGAATTGCTCTCGGCGGTGCATACCAAACTGTACGAGTCGTTTACACCGATGACTGTTCACCTGCCGTTTCAGCAAGGCGCTTTGATTGCCTTGTTTCATGAACAGGGGCAGGTCGATAAAGTGGAGCACACCCGACGCGGGGTGCGGATGGTTGGCAGCCTGCCGGGACGGCTGGTGGCGCGCTTCCGCCCGTTTGAAACCGGGCAACAAGTGGAAGAATTGGAAGAGGA
This sequence comes from uncultured Anaerolineaceae bacterium, assembly GCA_964514335.1. Lineage (GTDB taxonomy): Bacteria > Chloroflexota > Anaerolineae > Anaerolineales > UBA11579 > SCUK01. The sequence continues at coordinate 8,791 of CAZEQN010000089.1, read as the reverse complement.
GGAAGTGTGATGAGTGGCTTCTCGCGATTTCTAGATTGGGTGTCCGAGTATCTGGCGCAGCGCAAAGGCTTACTGCCGATGCTGGCCATACTCCTGGTGCTGCTGAATTTTGTATTCAGCCTGTTGCCGGCCCTCGGGTTTTTAGCGACCAGTAACCTGTTTCTGCATTTGGGTGTTATTCTGGGTTTATTTGGTTTGATGCTGGCGCGGGCGTTGTAATGGCCGCATGGTTTGCCAGATAAAATTTTTGGCGCGCCGGGTTCCCTGTTTGTTTGGAGCCGGCGCGCTTTTTTGATGAAGGCAGGCATGAAGACCGAGCAACTGGAAGACATCGCACACGAACTGCGGCGCGAAATACGAGGCGAGGTGCGCATAGACCCGGTAAGCCGGGCGCTGTACAGCACCGACGCCAGCATTTATCAGATTCCGCCGCTGGGGGTGGTTACTCCGCGCGAGGTGGATGAACTGAATGTAATTCTCGAGGTGGCGGGCCGGGCGGGCGTGCCGGTAGTGCCGCGCGGCTCCGGCTCCAGCCTGGCGGGGCAGACGCTGGGGGCGGCATTGGTGCTGGATTGCACCCGCTATCTGAATCAGATGGAAGAAATCAACCCTGAAACGCGACAGGCGATTGTGCAACCGGGGGTGGTGCTGAACGCCCTGAACGCGGCGGCCGGGCGGCAGGGCCTGATGTTTGGGCCGGACCCGGCCTCGGCTGATCGGGCAAACTTAGGGTGGTAGGCTGGGAAATACTCCACCGGGGCGCACTCGATCTTGTATGGCATGACCAGCGACCATGTGCTTTCCATAGAGGCAGCGATGGCGGGGGGCGAATCGGCTCGTTTTGAAAGCATCTCAATCGAAGCGGCGGAACGGCGAGCCGCGGGCAATGGCCGGGCGGCGGCCCTGCTGCGCGCCAGCCTGACGGTGCGCCGTGAGCAGGCGGAAGAAATCCGGCGGCGCTGGCCGCGTACCTGGCGGCGCGCCTCCGGGTACGGGCTGAACTACCTGCTGGGGTGGTCGGCGAGCCAGCCGCCCAACTGGCAGGCCAGCGGGCGTGGGTTGCATTATCCGCCGGTCGGGCCGGACGAAATCAATCTGGCACAATTGCTGGTGGGTTCGGAAGGCACGCTGGCGGTGACGAAACGGGCAACGATACACCTGGTAGCAAAACCCAAATACACCTGCCTGGGCGTATTGTCTTATGAGAGCATTGTCGCGGCTTGCGAGGCGACCCCGGCCTTGCTGGAACGCGGCCCCTCGGCGGTGGAGCTGATTCCGCGGGCATTAATCGCGCGGGCGCGGGCGGTGCCCGCTTATGCCGCCCGGCTGGGTTTTGTGGCTGGCGACCCGGCGGCCCTGCTGGTAGTGGAGTTTGCCGGGGATGAGCCCAATCGTTTGCGGGAGCAGGTGCAGGCGCTGGGCGCAGAGGTGGTAGTGGCCGAAACCGCGGCGCAGCAGGCCGAAGTGTGGGCGGTCCGCAAAGTGGGGCTGGGTTTGCTGATGTCGGTGGCGGGGGATGCCAAGCCGCTGCCGTTTGTGGAAGACATGGCCGTACCGGTGGCACGGCTGGCGGAGTTTGTGCGTGCGTTTGAGCACATTCTGGCCGAACATGGCACCGGGGGCGATTTTTATGCCCATGCTTCGGCGGGCTGCCTGCATGTGCGGCCATTGATTAATTTGAAAACCACGCAAGGCGTGGAACAGATGCGCGCCATCAGCCGGGCGGTGGTGGACCTGACCTTGAGTCTGGGCGGCGCCTTGAGTGGCGAGCATGGCGATGGCCTCTCGCATGCGGAATGGCTGGTGCGCGGATATGGGTCAGAGATTACCGGGGCATTTGAGCAGTTAAAGCGGGCGGCAGACCCGCAGGGATTGCTCAACCCCGGCAAAGTAATTGATGCGCAACGGATGGATGAAAACCTGCGTTACGGGCCGGACTACCGGGCAAAGACGTGGCAGCCGATCATGGACTTCACCCGCCAGGAGAATCTGCTGGGGGCGATTGAAATGTGCAATGGGGCGGGTGTGTGCCGCAAGGATGGGGGAGTGATGTGCCCTTCGTTTCAGGCGACGCGCGAAGAAGAACACAGCACGCGCGGGCGAGCCAACCTGCTGCGGGGGATGCTTTCCGGGCGCTTCCCGGTTGCCAACCTGGCAGAAGAAGCGGTGCATGGCGCGCTGGATTTGTGTTTGGAGTGCAAGGGTTGTAAAGCCGAATGCCCGTCTGGCGTGGATATGGCGAAGATAAAGTACGAGTATCTACACTACTATCACCGCAGCCACCGGCGGCCGTTGCGCGATTACCTGTTTGGCTATATTGATGTACTGGCAAAAATGGGGCGGCGGTTTGGCCTGCTGGGTAACCTGGGGATGGCGCTGTTGCCGAAGCGGGTCTTGGGCCTGGCTAACCAGCGCAGCCTGCCCCGGCTGGCCGGGCGCGGGTACCGTGGCGGCGCCGGGCATGAAGGTGAACCCGTCCTGCTATTAAGCGACGCCTTTACCGAGTATTTCTATCCGGAGATTGGTCAGGCCGCGGTGGCGGCACTGGAAAAAGCCGGCTGTCAGGTACTTAAGGTACCGGTGATAGGGGCGGGGCGGACACTGATATCCAAGGGTTTTCTGCCACAGGCGCGCCAGCGGGCGGTACAGCTCCTGGCGGCCATCGCGCGACTCGACCCGCACGGCAGTATGCCTATCGTGGGGGTTGAACCATCGGAGTTATTAACGTTGCGGGACGAATATCTTGAACTGTTGCCCGATGACCCGGCAGTGAAACAGGTGGCGCGGCGCGCGTTTCTGGTGGACGAATTTCTGCTGCGCCCGGGGCTGGATGGTTTGCCGCGTGCGGCACATCTGGGGCAACCCGGGGCTGGCAAGCAGGCGCTATTTCATGGGCATTGCTACCAGAAAGCGCAACCGCCGGCCGATGATGGTTACCCGAGCGGCGCCGAGGCTACCCACGCATTTCTGGCAGCACTGGGCTATCAGGTCGAGATGATTCAGGCGGGTTGTTGTGGCATGGCCGGGTCGTTTGGTTACGAAGCCAACCACTATGAGCTTTCCATGCAGGTGGGTGAGCTGGCGTTGTTCCCAGCGGTGCGAGCGGCTGGAAATCAAACGCTGGCGGCGGCGGGTGTTTCGTGCCGCACCCAGATTGAGGCCGGCACAGGCCAACGGGCGGTGCACCCGTTATTGCTGGCGCTGGAATAAGCTGCCAGTCTATTCCTCGCCGCGGGCGGCTTTCTCTGCTTTTTCCTTGCGACGTTGCTCGCGGGCCTGGTAAATTTTCACCGGGTCGCCTTTCGAAAACTCCCAATCTTCGTCTGATTCGAGCGTGATTACCCGGAAAGCTTCGGCGTATTCCATCTCTTTGCCTTTGCCGGTTTCGGCGGCCCATTTACGTATTTCATCGCCAGGGTCCCAGTCCATCATCTGGCTGGCATGGGCGCGCAAGGCTTCAATTTTGATGTCCATCGTTTCACTGATGTCCACATACGTGCTGGCGTTGGCATCCCAAACAGAAATGTACACTTTGCGCGGCTTGTGGGCGAACAGGCCCTCCTGCTCCAATTCCTGAAACACATGCGGCTGACCAGAGGCCGGGAAGACGGCGTCCATGGCGGCAGTTGCCACGGCGCGATGGTCGGGATGATTGATGTAGGTCTCATTGGGGAAGAAGACGGTGGGGTCTCCGGCAATTACGACTTCGGGCTTGATGCGCCGGATTTCGCGCACGATGCGTTTGCGGAGTTCCATATTGGCTTCCACCATGCCATCGGTAACGCGCAGGAAAACCACTTCTTTGACCCCGGCGATTTCAGCGGCGCGCTGGCTTTCCGCTTCACGGATTTTCATGGCGTCTTCCTTGCTGATGGAAGGATCGGCAATACCGCCATCGCCACTGGTAACGAGTAAATAGACGACGCGTGTCCCGGCTTTGGCCCAGCGCGCCAGCGTACCGGCGCATGAAAACTCAATGTCGTCCGGGTGGGCGACAATTGCGAGGGCAGATTCGGGGAAATAAATTTTGGATGTCATGCGAAACTCCTAAAGGTGGGTTTTCAAACCGGTAAGGGGTGATTCAGCCAGTCGGGCGTTGGATATGTTTTATTCCGTCTGGTCCAGCGCTGATGAGGTCGGTGGCGAGGCCGATAAAGAGACCATGCGCCAGAATGCCGGCGCGGGCATCCAGGGTTGCGGCAAGTTCGGCCGGGGCGGGAATGGGGCCGAAGTTGGCGTCCAGGATGTAGTTGCCCTGGTCGGTGGTCAGTATGCTGCCATCTGCGCCGCGGCGGAGGCGGACGGTGGCGCCCAGGGACTCAAGGTATGCAGCCTGTGAGCCCCAACCAAATGGCAACACTTCAACTGGCAGGGGCCATTGTTCGCCCAGATATGCAGATAATTTGCTGGCATCCGCCACGATGACTTCGCGGGCGCTGGCCTGCGCCACGATTTTTTCGCGCAGCAGGGCGCCGCCACCGCCCTTGATAAGGTTCAGGTCAGGGTCAATTTCGTCGGCACCATCAATCGTCAGGTCAAGGGCAGGGTGGTCTTCGAGGGTCGTGAGGGGGATGCCCGTAGCGAGGGCGGCTGTTTCAACGGAGAGCGAGCAGGGCACTGCCCGCAGGCCGGGGAGTGCGCCGGCAGCGTAGCGGGCGGCGATGTGGTTCAGCGCATGGATGGCGGTGCTGCCAACGCCGAGGCCGATGACCATGCCGGGCTCGACGAACTGAACGGCAAATTCGGCGGCCTGTTGCTTGTAGTTTTCCGTTGTGGTCATAGTTGCTCGGACAGCGCCAGTAGTTTATGAGTTTCGGCTTCGACAAGCTGGAAGGTGATTACGGCCCGGCCGGCAGCACGCAGGGCGGCGGCATCGCCCAGTGCCTGGGCCTGTTTGAGGATGCCAAAAGTCATCTGGCTGGCTGAACTGCCGGGCTCGTCAGGGATCGGGAGGTCCTGGTCAGGGATGGAAACAAACTGGATGAAGAGCCCTTTGCCAGCATCCCCTTTGTGGAGCTGGCCGGTGGAGTGCAAAAAGCGCGGTCCGTAGCCCACGGTGCAGGCCAGCCCGGTGTGGATGGAGATGGCGGTCTGAAGATGGCGGAGTGCGGATGTGGTTTCAGGGCGGGGATGGAGATAGGCCTGAAGGGCGATGTAGCCGCGCGGTTCGGCGCGTTCAAGGAAAGCCGCCAGATTGTCCGCCGTGAGTGGGGTGGTTTCACCGGCGGGGAGGGAGCGCTCGCGCAGGTAGGATTCGGTGAAGGCCCGCGTTTGAATCTTGGCCGATTCTACATCCGGCTGGTCGAAAGGATGCACCGCGAGCATGTGGGCGGCGACTACGGTGGCAACCTGCCAGTGAAAGAACAAGGCGCCCAGGTCATATTCATCTTCAAGGATGAGAGAGGTTACCGGGGCGCGGCGGAACAGATTGGCCGCCGCGCCGAGGACGTTTTCGTCGTCCTCGTAGGCCATGACGACAAACTGACGGTCATTGCCGTAGTCCAGTTCTTCGGGCATGCTTTCATGAGCAACGGGCAGGATACCGCTTCCGGATTTGCCGGTGCTTTCGGCCACCAGTTGTTCGACCCAATCGCAGACCGGGGGAAGGTAAGAGGATGCCCGCAGGGTGAGTTTGTCGCGCTCTCGCAGGGCATGCATCCCGAGGGTTGCACCCAGGGCGAGACCGAGGCTATGAGTGGACGTTGGGCCATCCAGTTCTGTGGCGCGCTGGGCGGTGCGCAGTAATTCGGTGATATCTATCCCCAGCAGAGCGGCTGGAACCAGCCCAAAAAATGAAAGCGCCGAGTAACGCCCGCCGATGTCCGGGTCGTTGAGAAATGTGTGCCGGAATTTATGGGCCGTCGCAAGCGCGGCAAGGGAGGAGCCGGGGTCCGTGATGGCAATGAAGTGCCGGCTGGCGCGGGCGGAGCCGAGAGCCTGACTGGCCTGGGTGAAGAAGTACTTGAAAAGCGAAAGGGTCTCAACCGTGCCGCCAGATTTTGTGGAAACAATGTACAGGGTTTTGGCCGGGTCAAAAGATTCGGATGCGGCGCGAATCGCGGCCGGGTCGGTGGTATCCAGAATGTGGAGGTCAAGGTACCCGGGCGCAACGCCAAAGGTGTTGGCGAAGACTTCCGGGGCGAGGCTGGAGCCGCCCATGCCCAGCAGCAGGGCGTGTTCAAGCCCGGCACGGCGAACATCATCTACCAGCCCCAGAATGCCGGGCACTTCGGCTTGCATGCGCTGGGGTGAATCGAGCCAGCCGAGGCGGTTATCAATTTCGGTGGGCGTATCGCTCCATAACGTGTGGTCTTTGCGCCACAGGCGTGCCAGAAAATCCGCGGCGTAGAGGTCCGGGATGGGCGAGGTTTCGTCCGGCTCGTCAACCAGTAGATTGGACTTAATCGTCATGGCGTGCTCCAAAGCGCTGAATTGCAGGAGATTGTATCAAAGGAGCCTTTCAAACAGGTGGGCGCGTCCGGCGCGGCCGACTTGTCTCGTCACACCGGCGCGGGTCAGGGTCCAGGTCATTTTGCCTGCCAGACTGCCGGGGATGCGCAGATGGCTGGAGAGTTGGGCGTTGGTAAATTGTTCGGGCAGGGTCGCGGGTAACAGGGCGGCGTAATCGGCCAGCCCATTCAGGTGGCGTTCGGAATGCAGGGATAAAAAACGGCGTTCAGTGATGCTCCAGCCTTTGCGCCGCCAACTGCCCTGGCCATCTTCGCGCCACACTTCTTCTATTTCAATAAAGGCCAGGCCGATTGTGAGGTTGGGGTGGGGCAGGAGATCGGCGATGTGGAGAAGCTCGCGGAATGCATCTTCCAGCCGGGCCTGTTTGGGCGATTTTCGGCGCGGCGGCAAAGGGTTAGTTGCGGGCTGACGTTGAATCCATTTCAATTTTGGGAGGGGGTGGACCAATAGAATTGGGTGCTGGGGCAGGAGGGCGGTGAGCTTGGGGCGTAAACTGCCCAGACTGCGGGTTTGAATTTCAATCAGTTGCTGGCCGCGCAGGATATCAATGATGTAGCCGTTATAGTCGGCTTCCAATACATCACCCGGTTGGGCATACATCGCTTTGAGGGCGGCATGCAGGTGGCTTTCGCCGAGTGTGCCAATGGTTTTCATGGAAGAATTCACGGCTGTATTGTAAGTCATTGTGTGCCGCGGCGTTGTGGGGCGAAGGGAGCGTAAAAAATTGAGCTGCCCTGACCTATCAAAAATGCAAGAAACGCCACGAATTGGCTATGAACCCGACAATATTGAAAGTATGAGAGGGTGTATAATCTGTGAGATATTGGCCAAATCCAGATTGCATTGAAGTGACCTATGCCAAAATATTTGAGCATTCGATTTAAGCTATTATTGCCATTTGTATTCCTGATTGTCATGGTGCTGGCGGTTTTGTTGCCGGGCATTCGGGCACTGGCGAGCAGCCGGGTGGAACAGGAAGCCGACCGCCGTCTCGAAGGTCTGGCTGTTTCAGTTTCCGCGCTGATTGAAGATTCAGAAAATCAGGCGTTTTTGAGCGCTAACTTTGCAGCAAATCTTAGTGAACTTGTGGCCGCGGGGGATGATGTCAACCGGATTGCCGCAATTCTGACCAACGCCAAAGAATCGCTAGGTTTGCAGGAATTAAGCTACTTCAGCAGTAACTTCCGACCGGGCGACCTGCCGCTGTATTACGGTGGCCCGGTGGTTGCGCGCCGTTTGCAGGTCAGCGAAAAGACTGTCCAAATGCGGGACGCCTTGCTGCGTCAGGTGGTGGAAACTGGCAGTACGGCCAGCGGGGTGGTGCTGGCCCCGCAGTCTTCCCAGATTATTGGCGTGGCGCCGGTGCGGGGTGGTCAGGGCGGCATTGTAATGGCGGTGTTTTATATCGATGAAACCTATGTCCGGCGTATCCGCGCCATTCTGGGCGCGGATGTGGGGATCGTGGTAGACAATGCGATTGTTGCCAGCACACTGCCTGTGAGTACCGGCTATGAGAATTTGCTGACCCTGGAGTTTCTGGATCTTTCGGCTGGGCCGCGGGGTGCAAATCTGGAGGCGGATTTTGTACAAAGCCGGATGCTGGCAAGCACGCTGACGCTGGATGGTGCGCCGCAGGGCGTGGTGCTGGTAGCGCAGCCGACGCGGGATTTACTACGCGTGCTAACCGATATCCAGTTCCTGTTACTGGTATTTGCCGTGATTGTGGCCGCCACCAGTCTGGTATTTGGCCTCGGGATTTTGAGCAACTTCTCGCGGCCAATCGGTGAACTGGTGGAGGCGACCCGCCGCGTCAGCGGTGGGGATTTCAACTACCGCCTGGTTCGCTTGCATAACTACATGAAGGACGAAATCATTGAGTTAGGGGAAAACTTCAACCTGATGACCGAACGCCTGCATGGTTTGTATACTGGCATGGAAGAACAGGTGCGTGTACGCACCGAAGATTTGGAAAAAGCGTTGGGTGATTTGGCGATTGCGCGTGACCAGGCGCTGGATGCCAGCCGGGCAAAGAGCACGTTTCTGGCGAACATGAGCCATGAATTACGTACCCCGCTGAATGCCATTATTGGTTACAGTGAAATGTTATTGGAAGACGCCCGCGATTCAGGGTATCAGGGGATGGAAACCGACCTTGACCGTATCCTTGTCTCAAGCCGGCACCTGCTGCAATTGATTAATGACGTGCTGGACCTTTCCAAAATTGAGGCTGGCAAGATGGACCTCTTCCTGGAGAGCTTTGATTTGCGCACTCTGGTGGGTGATACTGCCAGCACGGTCAAGACGCTGATTGAAAAGAACA
>CAZEQN010000088.1:7369-10096 GCA_964514335.1 uncultured Anaerolineaceae bacterium | reverse complement strand
TTCACGCGGGGTGATGCCGAGCGTTTCGGCCAACTGGCCGGGCATGACGGCTCCGGGCGCGACGAACAACAGGGCTTCCAGCCGCGCCAGGGGCGGCAGTCCGGAGAGGCTGTTTTCAGGGGCGGAGGGGCTGAATTCTGACATGCTATAATGGCTCGGTTATCCAATAGAGTAACGAGAAGAGTGCAAGGTGAGATTATACCAGCCTACCCATCGCCGCCTGCGGGCGCTGGCCGTGTGCGCTGCCCTGCTGGCGCTGGCGGCCTGTGCCCCGCGCCTGCAACCCGGCCAGATGGAAGTGACCCTGATTGTGGAAGGCGAAACGACGGCGTTAAGCGTGCCGGCCGGCAGCAGCGCCCGCCAGGCGCTGGAACTGGGCGGCTACAGCATCGGCCTGCTGGACCGCAGCGACCCACCCCTCTACACCCTGCTGCAGGAAGGCGACCAGGTGCGCCTGACACGCGTGGTGGAAGAATTTGCCATTGAAGAGGCTGACCTGGCCTATGAAACCCAAACCCTGCGCAATGAGAGCCTGCCGGAAGGCGAACGCCGCCTGATCCAGCCGGGGGCCAACGGGGTGGTGGAGAACACCTACCGGATTGTGATTGAAGATGGCGTGCAAACCTCGCGTACGCTGGTCAAGAGCGTGATTATTCAGGCGGCCGTGCCGGAAATTGTGATGGTCGGCAGCCAGGCGGCCTTTGCCACGTTGAACATTGAGGGAACGCTGGCCTACATCTCGGCCGGTAATGCCTGGGTGATGGAAGGCAACACCGGCTTCCGGCGGCCAATTGTGACCAGCGGCGACCTGGATGGCCGCATCTTCCGGCTGTCGCCGGATGGCGACTGGCTGCTCTTCACCCGCAGCGACCCGGACGAAAGCATTATCAATACGCTATGGGTGGCGCGCATTCCCGAAGGCGAAGAAGAGCCGCAGGAAATCAACCTGAACGTGCAGAACGTCATCCACTTTGCAGACTGGGCGCCCGGCTCGGCCAATGGGGTGGCCTACAGCGCGGCCGAAAGTGTAACCACCGCCCCCGGCTGGCAGGCCAGCAATGACCTGAAGTTCCTGAACTTCAGCCCCAACGGCTGGGCTTCCCCGCCCCGCACGGCGATTGAGCCGAACAGCGGCGGGCGCTTTGGCTGGTGGGGCACGACCTTTGCGTGGTCGCCGGATGGCGAACAACTGGCCTTTGCCCGGCCGGATGGCGTGGGGCTGGTGGATTTTGAACGCGAAAGCCTGAATGTGTTGTATGAAATTACGCCCCTGCTCACCCGCAGCGACTGGGCCTGGATGCCGAATGTAGCCTGGTCGCCGGATGGCGGCTACCTGTATACCGTGACCCACACCCCCCAGGCCGGGCTGGCGGCGGCCGAAGAATCGCCCTTGTTTGACCTGGCGGTCGTACCGCTGGTGGGCGGCGGGCCGTTGAGCCTGGTGCCGGAAACCGGTATGTTCGCCTACCCGGCGCCCTCGCCCGGCCAGACCCTGCTGAACGGCGAACTGGCAACCGCGATTGCTTATTTGCAAGCCATCAACCCGCTGCAAAGCGATAGCAGCGGCTACCGGCTGGCGGTGATGGACCGCGACGGTTCCAACCGGCGGGTGTTGTTTCCCCCGGAAGCGGCTGGCAGCCTCTCGCCCCAGATTGTGCAATGGTCGCCCGCCAGCCCGGAAGGCATTGCCGCCGGCCTGATTGCGGTGGTGTTCCAGGGCGACCTGTGGCTGGTGGATGCTGGTACCGGCCAGAGCCAGCAACTGACCGGCGATGGCCTGGTAAGCGGCCTGGACTGGGAATAAACCGATTTCTTGACGGATACACGAAAGGCCACACCCCCGCATGCGAATTCTCATCACCGGCGCAGCCGGTTTCCTTGGTTCTCATCTGTGTGACCGGCTGCTGGCCGAAGGCCACCAGGTGGTTGGCATGGATAACTTCATCACCGGCAAGCCGGAAAATCTGGCCCATCTGGCAAACAACCAGAACTTCACCTTCATCCGGCATGATGTCTCGGCCTATATTTTTGTGCCGGGCAAGCTGGATGCGGTGCTGCATTTTGCCTCGCCCGCCAGCCCCAACCCGGCCTCGCCCTTTGGCTACACCAACCTGCCGATTCAGACGATGAAAGCCGGCGCGCTCGGCACCCACAATACGCTGGGCGTGGCGCTCGCCAACCAGGCCCGCTACCTGCTGGCCTCCACCAGCGAGATTTACGGCGACCCGCTCGAACACCCGCAGCGCGAGGACTACTGGGGGCATGTCAACCCGATTGGGCCGCGCTCCGTGTACGACGAAGCCAAACGTTTCGCCGAAGCCCTGACGATGGCCTACCACCGCTTTCACAACGTCAATACCGCGATTGTGCGCATCTTCAACACCTATGGGCCGCGCATGCACATTGACGATGGCCGGGTGGTGCCGAACTTCATTCACCAGGCGTTGAAAGGCGAAGCCTTGACAATCTACGGCGATGGCGAGCAAACCCGCTCGTTCTGTTATGTGGATGACCTGATTGACGGCATCGTGAAATTGCTGATGAGCAGGGAACATGAGCCGGTCAATATCGGCAATGACACCGAAACCAGCATGAACGAATTCGCCGAAACGATTAACCGCCTGACTGGCAATACCGCTGGCGTAACCTACCTGCCGGACCGGCGCGGCGAGGGCGACCCGCAACGCCGCCAGCCGGATACAACCCGGGCGCGGGCGGCGCTGGGCT
>CAZEQN010000088.1:2260-7359 GCA_964514335.1 uncultured Anaerolineaceae bacterium | reverse complement strand
GCGGCCGCGCTTACACGGCCAGCGTTACCGGGATTTGGTTAACCATGTGAGTGACCGGCCGGGGCATGACCGGCGGTAGGTAGTAGATATTGAAGCCGCCCGTCAGGCGCTGGGCTGGCAACCGCAGGTCAATCTGGAAGACGGCCTGCAACGCACGATTGCCTACTTCAAACAGGCTCTGGGGCAACCATGATATTGCTGCAAAATACCCGCGAACGCACCCGCTTTCTGAAATTCGCCACCGTGGGGGCGATTGGCTTTGGGGTTGACTTTCTGGTCTTCAACCTGGTGCGCAATGTTCTGGGGTTGCCGCCCATCCCCAGCAACATGCTGTCCTTCGTGGCGGCTGTGACCAGTAACTTTCTGCTGAATCGCTTCTGGACCTACCCGGACTCGCGCACCAAGCCCTTTCTGCAGCAAATGGGGCAGTATGCGCTGGTCAATGTCGCCGGGCTGGCGATTCGCACGGGCGTATTCAGCCTGATTCATGAGCCCTATGTGGCCGTGTTTGACCGCGTGCCGCTGCCCTTCCTGCCGGAGCATTTCCTGGGTGAAAACCTGGCCCTCGCCACGGTAGTGGTGATTGTGATGTTCTGGAACTTCTTCGTCAATCGTTACTGGACGTATAACGATGTCGAGAGCCATCCGGCCAAGGTCTGATTCTCTGCTCGCGTTGGTATAATCCAGCCTGTGAGGAGAACGCATGACTGACCCGAGCCGGCCAATACCGATTTACACCACCCGCGGCGATTACGAAGCCTTTCTGGTGTATCCCATGATTTATAACCTGAATGGCGAAGCGATTGGCTTTGTCACGCCCCAACGCGAGGTCTATTCCATCCGCGGTGAGTATGTCGGCACGCTCACCAATGACCCCCGCATCCTGCGCAAACGTACCTATGACTATTCCAAACAGCGGATTTCGGTGCCAACCGGCTACCCGCTGAAGCGGGTGGCGCCGCCCAGCGCCCCGCTGCCGCCCATGATGGCCGAACTCTCGTTTGACACGATTGACGTGCTGGACGAATACCCCGAACTCCTCCCCACTGCCGATGCCGGCGAATTCCGGCCGGATATGGACTGACCCCGATGACCGAAGCGCCCCGCAAGACCTGTAAAGCCTCTCACATTACCCTTTCGCAGATGATGCAGCCTGACCAGGCGAATGTGATGGGCAATGTGCATGGCGGCTGGATTATGAAACTGGTGGACGAAGCCGGCGGGCTGGCCTGCATCCGCCATTCCAACTCGCGCTGTGTGACGGTGGCAATTGACCAGATGACCTTCAAGCACCCGATTCGGATTGGCGACCTGGTGTTTCTGGAAGCCGAAGTATCGTACACCGGTCGCACCTCGATGGAAACCGAAGTGAATGTGTACGCTGAAAATGTCATTACCGGCCAGCGCTGGCACACCAACAAGGCCTACCTGGTGTATGTGGCGCTGGATGAAAATGGCCGCCCCAAACCGGTCCCGCCGGTCATCCCCGAAACGGATGAAGAAAAAGACCGCTTTGACGCCGGGGAAGCGCGCCAGACCCACCGCCTGAAACAGGCCCGCCTGGCAGACAAACAGGACAAGAACGGGCAGGCATGACCGCCGCAGACCGCCCCGACCCCGCAACGCCCCTTCCGCCCCCCGCCCCGGACGGCGACCCCGCCGCCGCGCCCAGCGCCTCCGAAGGCATCCCTTCCAACATTCGCTCCATCAAAGACCTGATCGACCGGGTGACCGGCCGCCACTTTGGGCCGCTCTCCACCCAGGGCGATTCCGGGCTGGCCGAGCAATGGCCCTACCCCTTCCTGGCGCTGGTAGGTCAATGGGAGATGAAACTGGGCCTGCTGCTGGCGCTCATCAACCCCGCCGTGGGCGGCGTGCTGCTGATTGGGCCGCGCGGCACCGGCAAGACCACCGCCGTGCGCAGCCTGATAGACCTGCTGCCCTCGGTGAACCAGAGCAAATGCCATTTTGGCTGTCTGGAAGAGGATGTGGAAGTGGGCGGGCTGGACGCCGTGTGTCCGGAATGCGCCGAAAAATACGGGCGCGGCGAGCCGCTTTCGGCCTTGCGGGCGGTGCGGCTGGTGGAACTGCCGCTGAACGCCCGGCTGGATGATGTGGTGGGCAGCGTGGATGAACGCGCCGCCGTGCACCAGCGGATGCGCATCCGGCGCGGGATTCTCTCGCACGCCGACCGCAACCTGCTGTATGTGGACGAAGTCAACCTGCTGGCCGACGAAGTGGTGGATGCCATTCTGGATGCCGCCGCCCAGGGAGCCTACACCGTGCGGCGGGCGGCCGTCACCGCCACCTACCGCTCGCGCTTCACCCTGATTGGCACAATGAACCCGGAAGAAGGCCGCCTGCGGCCGCAAATCCTGGACCGTTTTGGCCTGCGGCTGCTGGTACGCGGCCTGGAAAACGCCGACGAACGGCTGGAAGCCTACCGCCGGGCGCGGGCCTACATCACCAATCCCAAGCAGGTCGTAGCGGGCTTTGTGGAAGAAACCCTGCTGGCGCGCGATGAAATCGAAAGCGCGCGGGCCCTGCTGCCGCAGGTGCAACTGCCGGACGAGGTAGCCCAGATTGGGTTGAAACTGGTGCAGGGCCTGGGAATTGACTCGCTGCGGGCGGAGATAACCCTGTTTGAAGCCGCCCGCGCCCTGGCCGCCGCCGCGGGCCGCACCGAAGTATCCGAAGAAGACATCCGCCAGATTACGCCGATGGCGCTGCGCCTGCGCCGTTCGGCGTATATGGACCAGTATTTTGACGACCAGGAACGCGAAGAGGCGGAAATCGCCAGCGCCCTGGGTGCAGGGAAGCCGGCGGCCAAGCCAAAGGCAAAACCAACGGCAAAGAAGCAACCCAAAAAGGTGGTTAAAAAATGAGCCAGCGCAAACCCCTGCGGATTATCGCTGGCACAGCGCGCGGCCTGCGCCTGGCGGATGTGCCCGGTGAGGGCACGCGTCCGATTACCGACCGGGCCAAAGAATCGCTGTTCAACATCCTCGCCCCGCATCTGCCGGGGGCAATCTTCATGGACTTATTTGCCGGAACCGGCGCGGTTGGGATTGAAGCCTTGAGTCGCGGAGCGGATTTTGTGCAGTTCAGCGATAACAGCCGGGCGGCCATCAAAACCATTCATGCAAATCTGGAAAGTACGCACTTTGCCGACCGGGCGCAGGTCATTCAGGGCGATGCGTTTGCCCTGCTCGGCCGCCGCCCGACGCGGGTCTTTGATTATGTGTACATCGCCCCACCCCAGTACAAGGGGCTGTGGCGCAAAGCGCTGGAAACGCTGGATGCCAACCCCGCCTGGGTGGTGGACGATGGCTGGGTGATTGCCCAGATTGACCCGCGTGAGTTTGAGGTTGTAGAATTACAGCACTTTGAGCCGTTTGATGAACGCAAGTATGGCAACACCCTGCTGGTGTTCTACGAACGCAAACTGGAAGAGTCCGATGCTGAATAGCGACGTGATTGCCCGCAAGGCGCTTAAAAAAGCCTTTCCCGGCATCCCGGAAGATGAAACCGATTCGCTGCTCTCGCAGGGTCGCGCCGAGCGCCACCCGCCCGGCAGCCGCCTGACCATCGAGGGCAACATTGAGCATGTCTTTTACATTCTGCTGGAAGGCGATGTAAAAGTCACCAAGGTCATCAATGCCTCGGAAGACCGGCTGCTGAAGTACCTGGGGCCGGGCGACTTCTTCGGTGAGATGGCGCTGATACATGCCGCGCCGCGCGCCGCCACCATCACCGCCATTACGGATGTGTCCGTGCTGGCCATTGACAAGGATGGTTTTGAAGAGGCCCTCAACCACAGCCCGAGCATGGCGCTGGCGATGGTGCGCGAGGTCAGCCGCCGCCTGCGTGAAAACGACGACATGGCGATTGAAGACCTGCGCAAGAAGGCCGCCGAACTGGCCGAGGCCTACCACCAACTGGCGGAGCTGGAACGGGCGCGCCGTGAGTTCCTGACCACGATTGCCCACGAACTGCGCACGCCGCTGGCTTCGGCCTCCGGCTACATGCAGATTATCAGCATGGGGATGATGGAAGGCGAAAGCCTGAAGGCCGGGCTGGATACGGTTTCGCGCAACATCAGCCAGATTGTGACCCTCACCAATGACATCCTGTTTCTGCAGGAGATGGACCTGATTCTCTCGGACTTTGAGCCGCTGAACCTCGGCCAGATTGTGACCGCCGCCCTGGAGGCCGAAAAAGCCTTTGCCGCGGAAGTGCAGGTCGGCCACCGGCTCCAAATTGCCCCCAACCTGCCACAGATTCCGGGGGATGCCAAGAGTTTGGAACGCGCTTTCCGCGCCATCCTCAACAATGCCTTCAAGTTCAGCCTGAACGGCGGCGAGGTCAGCATTACGGTGGACCAGAACCCGGTGTATCTATGGGTGGCGATTCAGGATGGCGGGATTGGTATTTCAGCCGAGAGCATGGATAAAATCTGGGAGCGCTTCTGGCGTACCGAGGAATACGACGGCCATCTGTTTGGCGGCATTGGCCTCGGTTTGCCGATTGCGCGCCAGGTAATTGAGCAGCACCACGGCCAGATTGATGTGAAGAGCGAGCCGGGCAAGGGCACAACGTTCACCGTGCGCCTGCGCATCCAGCCCAAAGAAGCCGGGTAGGGATAAATTTTGTCATTCCGAGCGCAGCGAGGAATCCCAACCAACCGGTTTCATCAGACACATCCGCGGGCAAACGAAATACACATCGGCGGAGTCGAGGCTTTAGCCGAGCGAGATTATTTCACCAACCAGCACACATAAAAACATGCCACGCCGGGATTCCGGAGTTGGCAAGCCAACCCTTGCGTTCCCTTCGGCAGGCTCAGGGCAAGCGGAATGACAAAATGCAAACAAAAAAGCGACCACAAGGGTCGCTTTCTGTTACAGATGGAACAGCCTGTGAAGGTTAGCCCTTCTGGCTGTCGATGTAATTGACCGCTTCGCCCACGGTAGCGATATTCTGGGCGGCTTCGTCCGAGATTTCGCTGCCGAACTTGTCCTCAAAAGCCATAATCAGCTCAACGATGTCGAGCGAATCGGCTTCCAGGTCCTCGCGGAACCGGGCATCCATCGTAATCT
>CAZEQN010000088.1:0-2250 GCA_964514335.1 uncultured Anaerolineaceae bacterium | reverse complement strand
AAGGTTTCAGACATGATACTCCTCCGTCCGGGAAATTTGTCAATCCAACACGCCCATTTAACCCTTGTTGGGGGTTCCTGTCAAGCATTGGTTGACAGGCCTATATCGGGCTGGTAAGATTGCGTTCACTCCACAGGAACACCGCCTCATGCCAAAAGTTACGCCCACCAGTTCCCGTAAGTACGAACACATTCGCATCAACCTCGAAGAAAATGTCGCCTCCAGCCTCACCACGGGGCTGGAGCGTCTTCATTTTGTGCATGAAGCCCTGCCCGAACTGGACCTGGACGCGGTGGATACGCGCGTGACTCTGTTCGGCAAAACGCTGAACGCCCCGCTGTTTATCTCCTCCATGACCGGCGGCACGCCCGAAGCCGCCCAACTCAACCGCACCCTGGCCGAAGCCGCCCAGCAGGCCGGCATCGGGATGGGGCTGGGCTCGCAACGAGCGGCGATTGAAGAGCCGGCCCTGGCCGAGACCTTTAAAGTGCGGGCTTACGCCCCGGATATCTTGCTGTTCGCCAACCTGGGGGCGGTGCAGTTCAACTACGGCTACGGCGTGGCGCAGTGCCAGGCGGCGGTAGATATGATTGAAGCCGACGCCCTGATTTTGCATTTCAACGCCCTGCAGGAAGCCGTGCAACCCGAGGGCGATACCCGCTGGGCCGGCCTGCTGGACAAGGTGGCGGCGGTGTGCCGCGCCCTGCCCGTGCCGGTGATTGCCAAAGAGGTCGGCTGGGGTTTCAGCGCCAGCACCGCCAAACGGCTGCACGAGGCCGGGGTGGCGGCGATTGATGTGGCCGGGGCGGGCGGCACCTCCTGGAGCCAGGTGGAGATGCACCGCGCCCAGACCGACTTCCAGCGCCAGCTGGCGGCGGCCTTCATCGGCTGGGGGATTCCGACGGCTGACTCAATTGAACAAATTCACGCCGCCCTGCCGGAGTGGCCGATACTGGCTTCCGGCGGGCTGCGCAGCGGGCTGGACATCGCCAAGTGTGTGGCGCTGGGGGCGCAGGCCGGCGGGCTGGCCGGGCCATTTCTGAAAGCCGCCAATATCTCGCTGGAGGCCACGCTGGAAGCCATCGCCCTGATTCGGCGCGAAATCCAGATCACGATGTTCACGGCCGGGGCGGGCGATATCGCCGCCCTGCAACGCACGCCGCTGGTGGAACGATGAGCATCGCCCTCAACCCCGCCGCCCTGCTGGAAGCGCGCCAGGCCGCCATGCTGCCGGCGGTGGAGCAGGAATTGCAGGACTGTGTGGCGGCGGCCCAGGGCCCCGGGCTGGCCGAGTACGCCCACATGCTTGCCTACCACATGGGCTGGGAGGGTGAAGGCGCCGGCCCCAAAGCGCAGGGCAAGCGCGTACGGCCCCTGCTGGTGCTGTTGAGCGCCGCGGCGGCTGGCGGCAACTGGCAGGCGGCTCTGCCCGCCAGCGCGGCGGTGGAACTCATCCATAATTTTTCATTAATCCACGATGACATTCAAGACGACAGCCCGCTGCGGCGCGGGCGCCAAACGCTGTGGACGATGGTGGGCGTGGCGCAGGCGATTAACGCCGGGGACGCCCTGTTTGCGCTGGCACATCTGGCCTTGCAGCGGCTGGCGGGCAAAGTAAGCGCCGAGCAGGCGCTGGCGGCGCACCATATCCTGCCGCAGGCCAGTCTGACGTTGACGCAGGGGCAGTATCTGGACCTCTCGTATGAGGGCCGCAGCGACCTGACCCCCGCCGATTACTGGCCGATGATTGGCGGCAAGACCGCCGCCCTGCTGGCGGCCTGCACCGAGCTGGGGGCCCTGCTGGGCGGGGCGGACGCAGACCGCCGGGCGTGCTACCGCCAGTTTGGCGAGCAACTGGGGCTGGCGTTTCAGGTGTATGACGACTACCTCGGCATCTGGGGCGATGCCGCCCTGACCGGCAAATCGGCCGAGAGCGACCTGCTGGCGGGCAAGAAGTCGCTGCCGGTACTGTACGCGCTGGAGCAGCAGGGCGCGTTTGCCGAGCGCTGGGCGCAGGGGCCGCTGACGGCGGAAGACCTGCCGGGCATGACGCTGCAACTGGAAGTGGAAGGGGCGCGTGAGTACATCCAGCACGAAGCTGACCGGCTGACCCAGACGGCGCTGGCGGCGCTGCGCGAGGCCGAGCCGGCAACGGAAGCCGGGGCAGCGCTGGAGGAACTGGCACGGCGGTTGATTGCGCGGCAGGCGTAGGGAATTGGTGATTTTGGATTGGGGGTTGGGGGTTGAAAG
>CAZEQN010000087.1:2615-10111 GCA_964514335.1 uncultured Anaerolineaceae bacterium | reverse complement strand
CGGGCCGCCGGCGGGGGGGCGGGGGGGGGGGGTTGGGCTGCGTTTGGGCGGCCCCCGCGGGTGGCGTTGCTGTTTACTCGGGGGGCGGGGCGCCGCCCCCCCCGCGACCGGGCCGCGGCGGTGTTCTGGACAGCCGTGTACGGCGGCGCGGCGGTGCTGGCGGCGGGGGTGTTGCTCTGGCTGGGCGAGCGGCGGCTGTTGGGGCTGGCCGGGCCAGGCGGGCTGGTGTTCGGCTGGCACTTGTGGCTGGTGGCGCGGCGGGCCGAGCGGCGACAACTGGGGGTGGATGTGGTAGCGAGCGGGGCGCTGGCGCTGGCGGCTCCGGTGGCCTACTGGGCGGGCGGCGGCGAGCCAACGGCGACCGGCTGGTGGCTGTGGGGGCTGACGTGGATCCAGTCGGCGGCTTCGATTGTGTTCGCATTTATGCGGCTGGAGCAGCGCGCCGGGCCACCCTTACCAGAAGCGGCGGCGCGGCTGGGGAAACGGGCGCTATTGTACAGCAGTTTTAACTTCGGGCTGGCGCTGGGCTTGAGCCTGTTGCCGGGCTTCCCGTTTCCTGCCGGGCTGGCGCTGCCGTATGCCCTGCAATTGCTGGAAACATGGCGCGGGAAAAAGCGTCCGGCTTATAGCGTGTCGCCGGTGCGCATTGGCCTGCGGCAACTGGCGGTGAGCGCCGTCTTCACCCTGCTGTTCATTCTGGTGTGGCGTTTATAATCAGGCATGCCTGTTCGTCGAAAGATTGGGAGACCGCATGTCGCCCCACGATGAAACCGCCCGGCTGGCAGCATTGCAAGCCGGGGACGAGACGGCCTTTGAGGCGCTGGTAGCCGAGCAGCACGCCGGGCTGTTGCGGCTGGCGCGGCTGTTCCTGACCGATGAACGCCTGGCCGAGGAAGCGGTACAGGAAACCTGGCTGGCAGCGGTGCGCGGGCTGGAACGCTTTGAGGGTCGCTCGAGCCTGAAGACCTGGCTGGTGAGCATCCTGATGAACCGGGCGCGCACGATTGGCAAACGTGAGGCTCGCTATCTGGCAACCGACTTTGAAAACGAGGACACAGAAGCGGGGCCAACAGTTCCAGCGGCGCGTTTTTATGGCGCAGCAGACGAGTGGGATGGCTACTGGCGCGAGTACCCGGCGGCGTGGCCGAACCAACCGGAAGCCGAGGCGTTAAGCGGGGAATTGCTGTCCCTGATTGAGGCCAGCATCCGGCGGTTGCCAGCGCGCCAGCGGGCGGTGATGTTGCTGCGCGACCTGCAGCACTGGGGCGCCGAGGAAGTGTGTAATGCGCTGGATGTGAGCGAGACCAATCAACGGGTGCTGTTGCACCGCGCCCGGGCGGCGGTGCGGCAGGCATTGGAAAGTTATTTTGAGGAGCAGCCATGACGATGGAAGCGATTCGCTGCCGGAATTTTGTAGAGCGAGTGACAGAGTATATGGAAGATGCCCAGCCGCCCGAGGGGCGGGCGGCGATGGAGGCCCACATGGCGGAGTGCGAGGCGTGTACGCGCTACCTGGCGCAGATGGGCCAGACGGCGGCGTGGGTCGGGCGGTTGCCGTTGCCAACGGTGGAACCAGAGGCGCGCAAGATGTTGGCGCGGCGGTTAAGGGGGAAGTAGCGGGGGAGCGGTAGGGAGGTTGATTCCGAGTGAGGTAGAAACGCTTAGAACGCCCACAAGGGGCTATGCTACGCGGTTTGTGGGGTGATTGCTTCGGCTAAGTGCTTTGATTGCACGGATAGGGCGTAGCATGCATGCTACGCCCCTACAGTTTGCAAGGCGGCGGCGCGCAAGGCGTTGGCGCGGCGGTTAAGGGGGAAGTAGTAGGGGAAAAGGAAGTTGCTTACCAGTGAGCAGAATTTATTACAGGGATGGCCTGGATCCCGGAGTTTGCGTAGCCAACTCTTGCGCTCGGGATGACAAGATTTTGGCGCGAGGCAGTCAGTGGGGGAAAGGACGGGTAGGTTGTTTGCCAGTGGGGAGGATGAATTGCCGGAAAGGCCGGGACTCTGGAGTTGGCCAGGTCAGGAAGAATTGCTGGTGGGGTAACCCTTTTTGAACCAGCCATCCACACCGCCGGAGAGACTCTTGACATCGCTGAAGCCCGCCTCGGCCATGATTTCGGCGGCGACCAAAGAGAAACCGCCGCCGGGGCAAATGGTGACCACTTCGCGGTCAGTGAAGGGCAGGCTCTCGCTGAACTGGGTTTCCAGCGCCTTGACCTTTCGTTTGAAGTCATCCAGATTGGCAAAACTGGCGACCAAATCCATCATCGGGACGTGGTGGGAATTGGGGATATGACCAAACCCGCCCATGAATTCCTCCGTAGAGCGGGTATCCACGATATAAATCTCCTGACCGGATTGTATGCGCTCATGGAGATATTCTGAAGACACTTCACTGACGTTCGAGAAGTGGTACTCCCCTTTAATGAGCTTGCTGGTCACCACTCGCAAAATTTTGAAGAGCATCTTTCGCCGACTGATGCTGGTTTTTATGCCGGGGTTTTTCAATGATGCCTCGTCGAAGTAAATTGAGTAGCGCGGGTGGGAATCGAACCCACATGAGGTTGCCCTCGGAGGATTTTAAGTCCCCAGCGTCTGCCAGTTCCGCCACCGCGCCGTGAGGCTTATTCTACCCGAAATCGGCCGGTCTTTTTCATCCAGACGGCATAACGCGAAGCAAAACGCACACCCAGGCCGGAGGGGCGCACGTCCGGCTGGGCGTGGGCCAGGGCGGCGCGCAGGCTGGCGGCATCCTCAAAGACCGGCAGGCGCAGGGTGGCGCGGCCAACCTCAGGCAGGGTGTGGGCATCTGACCCCACGGTGGCGAGCAGGTTATGCGCAGCCGCGAAAGCGGCGGCCTGGCGGTTGAACCAACCGGGCAGGCAGCGGGCGTTGTAAGTTTCGATGGCATCCACGAGGGGCAGAATGGCGAGCAAGTCCGGGGTGCGCCAGCCGCCACTGCGCAAACGGTCAAAGGGGTGCGAGACGCTGATGAAGGCGCCCTGCTCGCGCAGGCGGGCGATGGCCTCGCTGGGCGTGAGCCCTTTGGGGATTTCCTCCTGCACAAAGGCCGCCAGCAGTTCGCCCTGGGTGGTCATAATTTCTTCGCCGATGATGACGCGCTGGGGGTCAAGGGCGTGGGCGGCACGCGCCCCGGCGATGGTGTTTTGGTCGGTGATGACGAGGCGGTCTATGCCGCGCTGGCGGCACACAGCCAGCAGGTCAGCGACGCGGGTGAGGCTGTCTTTGGAGGCGTGGGTGTGGCAGTGGAATTCGAGGCGCAGGAGGGTCAATTGAAAAAGCCAAGCCAGGCCAGCCAGATGGAGAAATCCAGACTGGCGGGCGGCAGGCGCAGGCCATTTTGCTGGATGTAGATAATCATCTTATTGAAAACGAAGAGGCCGAGCCAGGCCAGCGAGAAAAAGAAGATGCGGAAGGGGCGTTGTTTGTAAACTCCGGGGTTGCGGGTGTGCCAGGCTTCTGACCAGGCGACCACGACGACAAAGGCCCAGAAGTAGTACTGGAGCTGGCTGGTCAGTTCCGCGACAATCAGCAGCCATTCCGTCAGTACCACGCCGGCAATGAGCAACATCGAGCTGGGGGCGCCTCTATCATCCATGCCTGTATTGTAGCAAAAATCCAATTAAAAGTAGTCTCGCAGGCCGCTGTGATTGCTTGAAACCGCACTTCGTTATAAAATCCACCTATGTCCCGCTTTAATTGGAAAGACCCCAAGCTGCGCGCCTGGTTTGTGATTGCTGGTTGCGGCCTGCTGTATATCATCTATACTTTGCGGCTGGGGGCCTTCCGGCTGCCGGACTTCGTCAATACGCTGTTTGGCAAAATCTTTAACCGGCCGGATCTGGTGAATGACAATGTGGCCGCCCTGGGGTTTGACCTGGCGTTGCTGTTTGTGGGGACCTTCTTTACTTTATTTATCTTTTCGCAATTCATCCTGCCGGTGCGCACGGTGCAGGACCGGCTGGCGGTGTTTGACCGGGTGACCTTGAGCCTGGGAGCCAACCCCGGCCCGGCGATTTTGATTCAGAACGGCCAGATTGTTGACCACTCCACCGAGCAGCAGCGCAAAGGCAAGGGCGTAATTTTGCTGGATACAGCCAGCGCGGCGGTACTGCACAATGAATCTTCATTTACGCGGGCGGTGGGGCCGGGGCTGGTGTTCACCGAGCGCAAAGAAAGCATTTACAGCGCGGTAGACCTGCACACTCAAATCCGGCGGATTGGGCCGATGGACAATGACCGCGACCCACAGACCGGCGAAGGCACGCCCGAAGAGAAGGCGGCCTGGCGCGAACGACGGCTGCAAACCAGCGGCCTGACGCGCGACGGCGTGGAGGTCATCCCGCAGATTACGGCGATCTTCCGGTTGCGAGCCACGCCGGGTGAGGGCAACACCCGCTTTGGCTACAATGGCGATGCGGTGTGGCGGGCGATATCACACCAGGGCGTAAGCGCGGATGTAGCCGCGGACAGCAACGGGCGCAATGTGGCCTGGGACTGGCTGCCGGTGCAGATGGCGGCCGACCTGTGGCGTGAATACCTGCGCAAGTACACCTTTGAAGAGTTGTTTGAGTTCCCGACTCACCCGGTCCATTCGCCGGATGGCCGCACCGAACCGTATGCACGCCGGACGGTATTTGAGACGATTGTGCATCAGATGAACACGCGCCTGACGCAAGACCTGGTGGCGCAACTGGATGAGGTCGGCAAGCCGCTGGGGCGCACCATCAGCAGCCGTGAGCATGCCCTGTTGTTGCAGCGCGGCCTCAAGGTGTTGCGGGTGAGCGTGAGTAACCTGCGGTTCAGCCAGGACCCGATTGAGAAAGGCCTGATTGACCGCTGGATTAACACCTGGATGCTGCGCGCCCGAGCGGAGGAAAAATTTATCAACCAGCAGGAAGCGCTGGAAAAATCACGCGGCCAGAACACGGCGCGTGAAGAATTTGCGGCCAAAGTCAGCCGGCCGCTGTACCGCCGCCTGTTGCCGCGGGCCGAGGCGGGCATCCCGCAGCCGAATTTGCATGAATCGCTGGAACTGCTGATTCAGGGCACGCTGGAAGGCATCCGCACCAGCCCGGAATTACTGCCGCAACTGACGGATATCGAAACCGAGCTTTCGGACCTGAAAGAATGGCTGCGGCTGGCGCGCAATGGCAGCGCGCCGTTTGTGCCGCCCCCGCCGGAGGCCGACGCATGAGAACGCGCCGCCGCCCCGCCGGGCCAAGCATGATTCAGGTTTTCATCAATGACCTGCCGCGCAATATCGCCCGGCTCAAAGCCGCCATAAACGCCTTTGTGAACTGGTTCTTCAGCACCAGCGCCACCAGCGGGGCGCGCCGCCAGTGGTTTTTTACATTTTTCCTGGGCTGGGTGTGGGCGCGGGCGGCCTTTGAAGCCCACCCGATTCAACTGACCGACAACCTGATACGCGACCTGCTGATTTACCCCTTCCCGGCCCTGTTCGCCATGGACATCATGCGCCATGTGGTGATTGTGGTGATGGTGTTTCTGCTGGGGCTGCGGCTGACAGCCATGTACCTGGATGATGTCTTCGAACTGAATGACATTCTACTGGCCGAGAAGTATATTTTGCAGGCGGTGTTTGCCAGCCAGTACAGCAGCATCACCATCAAAGATGGCAAGGTGGCCAGCGAGCACCTGAATTCACCGGTGTACCGCGTGGGTGGCCCCGGCCATGTGAAGGTACACCTGGACAATGTAGCCCTGTTTGAAAAGATGGATGGCAGCGCCGACCCGGTAGGGCCGCAGGACACGCAGAAGGCGCGCAAAATCGACCGCTTTGAACGACTGCGGGCAGTGGTAGACCTGCATGAACACAATGTCTCGGTCACGGTGCGGGCGCGCACGAAGGATGGCATCTTTGTGACCGCGGATGGGGCGCAGATTCTGTACAGCGTGGCACGCAGCAAACGGCGCGAAGCCAGCCTCAAAAACCCGATGACCTATGACCCGGAAGCGATTGAAAAAATCGTGTATGGGGAGGCGGTCTTCAAGCACTTCAAGTCCAAGGCGGATAAGTCGCCACCCCCGCCGCGCCCTTCCGGCAGCGCGATTGACCTGAACATGGCGACCTTCATCCAGAGCCAGTTGAGCGCCTTCATCAGCGAACGTTTTTTGAGCGAATTCCTGACCCAAACGCTGGAGCCGGAGAAGGAAAAGCAGGAGCAGCAGGCCGAGACCTTAAGGCAAACCGCCGAAGAGCTGGCCGCCACACCCGCCACCCCAACCAGCGTGAGCGACAGCGCCGCCACGATGCCCTCGCGCGCCAGCCGGCCGGTGCAGTTCATCAGCCGTGACCGGATTACGCAGCAATTGTATGAAGAAGTCAACGCCAAAGCGATTGAACGCGGGATGCAACTGCACTGGGTGGATATCGGGACGTGGGTGCTGCCGCCAGAAGCCGAAAAAATTGGCAAGAGTCATCTGGAAGCGTGGGAACTTTCCTTGCGCAACCAGAAACGCGGCACGCCGATGGCGCTGGCGATGGTGGCGCGCGGCAGCCAGAATCTGGAACTGCAACGGCTGTTCCGTGAAATCCCGCTGAACACTTATTTTGAATTTCAGCGCCTGCGGCAGGAAGACCCGGCCGAACTGGTGCGGCGGATGCTGCACGCCTACCGCGACCGCATCCAGCAGGTGTACAGCCTGTACAAGGACCGCGCGGAAACCCCGCCGGAAGAAATTGACCTGGTGGCCCGCTACCTGAATTACAACGCCAGCGCGCACCATGTGCATGATATTCATAAAGAGCCGGGGACGGTTGACGAAGGATGAGTGAAGTTTCGGCGAACATCGTGGTGGATGCGGGGGTGGCGCGGGCGCTGGAAACCGGGCAACCGGTGGTGGCGCTCGAATCAACCGTCATCACGCATGGGCTGACGTATCCGGATAACCTGGAACTGGCGCAGGATATGGAGACGGAAATCCAGCGGCTGCATGCCACGCCGGCGACAATTGCGGTGCTGGATGGGCGCATCCGGGTGGGGCTGAAAGCCGGGCATCTGGAACGGCTGGCGCGCCCGGCCGCGCCCAACACGGAACTCAAGAAAATCAGCGGGCGCGACCTGGGGCCGGCGGTGGCTTTGCGCCAGAGCGGCGGCACGACAGTGGCGGGGACGCTGGCGGTGGCGGCGCAGGTGGGCATCCGGGTGTTTGCCACAGGCGGCATTGGCGGGGTGCATCGCAATGCGCCGTTTGATGTCTCGGCGGATTTGCCGCAATTGGGGCGCAGCCCGGTGGTGGTGGTGTGCGCCGGCGCGAAATCGATTCTGGATTTACCAGCCACACTGGAAACACTGGAAACGCTGGGCGTGCCGGTGGTGGGCTACCAGACGGATGATTTTCCGGCGTTTTTCTCGGTGAGCAGCGGGTTGAAGGTGACGCAGCGGGCCGAGAACCCGAACCAGAGTGCGGACCTGGCGCGGGCCCACTGGGAACTGGGCGAGCGGAGCG
>CAZEQN010000087.1:1835-2605 GCA_964514335.1 uncultured Anaerolineaceae bacterium | reverse complement strand
CACCCTCGCCATGGGCACCAGCGCGGTGCTGGTGGTGAACCCGCCCCCGGCCGCTGACGCTCTGCCGTTTCACGACATTGAGAAATTTATTGCGCAGGCGGTGAAGGAAGCCGAAGAGCAGAAAATAACCGGGCAAAAGGTAACGCCGTTTTTGCTGCAACGGGTGAAGGAATTGAGCGGCGGCCGGACGGCGCAGACGAACCTGGCGCTGTTGAAGAACAATGCCCGGCTGGCGGCGCAGATTGCAGCGCATTGGGCCAACCCGCACAAGCCAGCGAGCAGTTTGTAGGGGTGGGGTCAGGGTGACGGGGAGCACCATTGGCTGCGTTCGAGGTGACGGCAGAGCGAAAGGCGGGGATGGCAGGGTAGGTTTGTTTGGCGGTGGCGGAGAGAATGGAGTTAGGCAAAGCAAAGACCGGGATGGGGGGGTAAGGCACTTGAGAATGGCATGAGTGTGGGCAGGTGGGCGGCCCAAATCACACAATTTCGAGTATAATCGTTCAGTCCGCAAGCCCGCTCCGGCCTACTCGCCGGCGCGCTCCCCGAGACCCCGCCCTGCGGGGCTTTTTTGCGGAAAATAGAGGAAACCGTATGGCTAAGATAACCCGAAACGACCTGCGTAACATCGCTATCATCGCTCACGTTGACCATGGCAAAACCACCCTGGTGGACGGCCTGCTGCGGCAGGCGCGCACCTTCCGCGAGAACCAGCACATTGAAGAGCGCGTGATGGACTCCAATGACCTGGAGCGCGAGCGCGGCATTACCAT
>CAZEQN010000087.1:0-1825 GCA_964514335.1 uncultured Anaerolineaceae bacterium | reverse complement strand
CTTGCAAAGAACACCGCTATTCGCATCCGGGACCCGTCCACGGGCGAAATGGTGAAAATCCAAATTGTGGATACGCCCGGCCACGCCGATTTTGGCGGCGAGGTGGAACGGGTGCTGAACATGGTGGACGGCGTGCTGCTGCTGGTGGACGCGGCCGAAGGCCCCAAGCCGCAGACGCGCTTTGTATTGAAGAAGGCCCTGGAACTCGGCCACCGGGCGATTGTGGTCATCAACAAGGTGGACCGCAAGGACGCCGACCCGGAACGAGTGCTGAACGAAACCTTTGACCTGTTCATTGAACTGGGCGCGACCGAAGAGCAGGCCGAATTCCCGGTCGTGTACGCAATTGCCACCACCCAGCGGGCGGGGCTGACGCCGGACATCGGGCCGGACCTGCAGCCGCTGTTCCAGACGATTCTGCGGCATGTGCCCGCGCCGCATGTAGACCTGGATGCGCCGCTGCAAATGCTGGTGACGACCCTGGACTATGACAATTACCGCGGCATTACCGGCATTGGCCGCATTTTCGCGGGCAAGATGCGGGTGAATCAGCCGGCGCTGCGGCTCTCGGTCAATGGCGAGCAGCACAAGGAAGTCATCCGCTATCTGTATGCGCAGGAAGGCTTGCAGCGGGTGGAAGTGGAAGAAGCCGCGGCGGGCGAGATTGTGGCGATTTCCGGCCTGGAGAACGTTTCCATCGGCGAGACGCTGGCGGATGTGGAAAACCCGGTGGCGCTGCCGGCGATTGTGGTGGAAGAACCCACGGTGCGAATGGCTTTTGGCGTGAACACCTCGCCGCTCTCCGGCCGCGAAGGCCGCTGGGGCACGAGCCGCAATATCCGCGAGCGCCTGCTGAACGAGATTCGCTCGAATGTTTCGCTGCGGGTGGAAGAAACCGATGCGGCCGATACATTTATGGTGTCTGGACGCGGCGAGTTACACCTGGCGATTTTGATTGAAACGATGCGCCGCGAAGGCTACGAATTTCAGGTCGCCCGGCCGGAAGTCATCCTCAAGCAGGATGAAGAGGGCAACTGGCTGGAGCCGTACGAAGAGCTGTTTATTGAAACGAGCCAGGAAACCGCCGGCGTGGTGGTGGAGATGATGGGCAAGCGCCGCGGCGAGATGACCAACATGGTGGAAGCGCCGGGCGGGCAGATGCAGGTTACCTTCATCGTGCCGACGCGCGGCCTGCTGGGTTTTCGCTATCAGTTCCTGACCGCCACGCGCGGCCAGGGGGTGATGCACACCCTGTTCCATGGCTTTCACCCGACGGCCGGGCCGATGCACACGCGTTCACGCGGCTCGCTGGTGGCGTGGGAAAGCGGCCCGGCGACGACCTTTGGCTTGAAGAATGCCGAGGAGCGCGGGACGCTGTTTATTTCGCCCGGCGTGGAAGTGTACGGCGGGATGGTGGTGGGCGAGCACCAGCGCCCCGGCGATCTGGAAGTGAATGTGGCCAAGGCCAAGGCGCTGACCAATATGCGCCAGAGCAACAAAGATATTGAAATCCGGCTTTCGCCGCCGCGCCAGTTGAGTTTGGATGAGTGCATTGAGTATCTGGCGGATGATGAGTTGCTGGAAGTGACGCCGGAGAATTTGCGCATCCGCAAGCGGATTCTGGACCAGAATGAGCGTGGCCGTCAGGTTAAGCGGGCGAAGGAATTGATTGGTCAGTAGGTGTTTGTTGGAGTGAGAAGGTTTTAGTAGGAATTCGCAGAACGGCGGGCTGGTTGCCCGTCGTGTTTTGTGGGGGGTAAGGACTCTTTGGCAGTGAGGTTGGCGAATGGCTAAGGGGGTCGGGACTCTTCGCTGCGCTCAGAGT
>CAZEQN010000086.1:0-10157 GCA_964514335.1 uncultured Anaerolineaceae bacterium | reverse complement strand
AGGGAGACAGGGAGACAGGGAGACAGGGAGACAGGGAGACAGGGAGACAGGGAGACAGGGAGAGTGTCAATTTTTCAACCAAGCCTGTCAAGGTCTTGTAACCTTGTTTACTTGTTTACTTGTTTACTTGTTTACTTGTTTACTTGTTTTCCTGCCCCCACCCCAGCCACAATAGAAATTCGCGGTTGCCTTTGGGGCCGAGGACAGGCGAAGGTTCGCAACCAAGGCGGGCATAGCCCTCGTCTCCGGCAGCGGCCTGCACTTCGTCCAGCACCCGCTGGTGTACCTGTGGGTCGCGGATCACTCCCTTGCCGCGCGTGGTTTCGTCCTGCCCGGCTTCAAACTGGGGCTTGACCAGCGCCAGCATTTGCCCGCCCCCCGGGCCGTACCAGCCAGTGAGGACTGGCAGGAGGGTTTTAAGCGAGATAAAGGAAGCATCCACGGTAATGAAGCCAACCGGTTCGGGGAGCTGGTCAATGTGGCGGGCGTTGTGGCCTTCCATCACCACCACGCGGGCATCCTGGCGGATTTTCCAGTGCAGGATGCCCTGGCCCACATCAATAGCGTAGACCCGGGCAGCGCCATTTTGCAGCAAACAATCGGTGAAGCCGCCCGTCGAAGCGCCGACATCGGCACAGACCCGACCTTCTACCTGCAAACTAAAGGCAGCAATGGCGGCGGCCAACTTTTCGCCACCGCGCGAGACGTACTGCGGGCCACCTTCAACGGTCAGGGTGACATCTTCAGGGTAGCTGTCGCTGGCAGTAGCGACGACCTGCCCATTGGCGCGCACCTGGCCGGCCATGATCAGCCGCTGGGCGAGGTCAACATCCGCGGCAAGGCCGCGCGCCACCAGTAGCTGGTCTACCCGCTGCTTCTTCATGGCGGGAAGTATAACGGGAGACAGGGAGACAGGGAGACAGGGAGACAGGGAGACAGGGAGACAGGGAGACAGGGAGAGTGTCAATTTTTCAACCAAGCCTGTCAAGGTCTTGTAACCTTGTTTACTTGTTTACTTGTTTACTTGCTTCCTCGCCCTCCTCCCGCCCGCGTTATGCTATCATTTCGCTATGCTATCTGCTCTCTTGCGCGCCATGCGCCCCAAACAGTGGGCCAAGAATGTCCTGTTATTGGCGGCCCTGGTGTTTGACCGCCAACTCACCCACCTGCCCGCCCTGCTGGAAACGCTGGCCGGGTTCGGGTTGTTCAGCCTGACTGCCAGCGCGGTGTATCTCATCAATGACCTGCGGGACGTGGAAGCCGACCGCCAGCACCCGACCAAGCGCCAGCGGCCAATTGCGAGCGGGGCGCTTTCGGTGCGGGCAGCCACGCTGGCGGCCATTGGCCTGCTGGTGGTTATCGCCCCGCTGGCCTTCCTGCTTTCGCCGCTATTCCTGGCGGTGCTGGCGTTGTATGTGGGCCTGAATCTGGCGTACTCGCTGTGGCTGAAACACCTGCCAATTGTGGATGTACTGGTGCTGGCTTCGTTTTACATCCTGCGGGTCGGCGCGGGGGTGGTGTTGATTCAGGTGCAACGGTTTTCACCCTGGTTGTACGTGGCGATTTTGTTTCTGGCGCTGTTTCTGGGCATCGGCAAGCGGCGGGCCGAGCTGGTGAGCGCCCAAACCAACGGCGGCGGCCGCAAGGTGCTGGAGTCTTATACCCTGCCATTTCTGGACCAATTGCTGACCATCGTTCTGACCATCACGATTGTCACCTACAGTTTGTATACCTTTTCCGCCCCTAACCTGCCGGAGAACCACGCCATGATGCTGACCATCCCATTTGTGATTTATGGCATCTTCCGTTACCTGTGGCTGGTGCAGGTCGGTGGGCACGGTGAAGCGCCGGAGGAAGTAGCCTTCAGTGACCGGCCGCTGCAAATCACGCTACTGTTGTGGGCGGCGACAATTTTTGTGATTTTCTATCTGTCGTAAACACAATGCCCAATTTCACCGCCAGCGCGCCTGGAAAAATCATTCTGTTTGGCGAGCATGCCGTGGTGTACGGCCAGCCAGCGATTGCCGTGCCAGTTACGCAGGTGCAGGCGCGCGCCACGGTTGCACCGGGCATCGGCTTGCCACAGGGCGAAATCCAGATTACCGCGCC
Source organism: uncultured Anaerolineaceae bacterium (assembly GCA_964514335.1). Classification (GTDB taxonomy): domain Bacteria; phylum Chloroflexota; class Anaerolineae; order Anaerolineales; family UBA11579; genus SCUK01. Next base: position 8,048 of record CAZEQN010000086.1, on the reverse strand, counting down.
AGAAATCGCCCTGGATAGCCCGCTGCACGCCCTGCCACTGGACCATGCCATCAAACAGGCGGTGGACCTGACGCTGACGGCGCTGGGCATCCAGCGGCCGACCGCCTTCAAACTCAAAATCACCAGCAGCATCCCGCTGGCGGCCGGGCTGGGCTCCGGGGCGGCGGTGAGCGTGGCGATTGCGCGGGCGGTCTCCGCTTTCTTTGGCCAGCCGCTGGGGGATGAACAGGTCAATGCGATTGCGTATGAAATCGAGAAAATCCACCATGGCACACCCAGCGGGATTGATAACACGGTAATTACCTATGCGCAGCCGGTCTATTTCATCAAAGGCCAGCCGATAGAGGCTTTTGAGATTGGCATTCCCTTCACAATTGTGATTGGAGATACCGGCATCGCCTCGCCCACCAGCATTGCGGTGGGCGACGTGCGGCGAGCCTGGGAGCAGGACAGTACCGGCTATGACGCCCTGTTCGCCGCCTGCGGTGAGATCGCCCGCAACGCCCGTGTAGCCATTGAACAGGGCGAAATTGGAGCGCTGGGGCCGTGGATGAATGAGAACCACGCCGTGCTACGGAAGATGGGCGTGTCCTCTCCGGAACTAGACCGGCTGGTGGAAGCGGCGCGGGCGGCGGGCGCAGCCGGGGCCAAGCTCTCGGGCGGCGGGCGGGGCGGCAACATGATTGCGCTGGCGCGCGAAGTAGACCCGGACCGGATTGCCAATGCCCTGCTGAATGCGGGCGCGCGCAATGTAGTGATTACTCAAGTTGGTAACAAGCCATGAGTGTGCAGTTCCTCAAACTGGGTGGCTCGCTGATTACGGATAAGCACCAGCCTCTGACGGCGCGGCCGGAAGTGATTGAACGGCTGGCGGCAGAAATCGCGGCCGGGCTGGTCAGCCAGCCGGGGCTGCAACTGGTGCTGGGGCATGGCAGCGGCTCGTTCGGCCACACCCCCGCAAAGGAACACAATACCCGCAACGGGGTAGACACGCCGGAAGGCTGGCGCGGCTTTGCTGAAGTGTGGCGGCAGGCGCGCGCCCTCAACCAGATTGTGATGGAAAACCTGCACGCGGCCGGCCTGCCGGCGCTGGCGTTTCCGGTTTCGGCAACGGTGATTGCAACTGATGGGCGCATTGTGGAGTGGGATACCCGCCCGCTGGAGGCCGCCCTGCGGCGCGGCCTGCTGCCGGTGGTGTATGGGGATGTCGCTTTTGATGCCCAGCGCGGTGGCACAATTCTAAGCACGGAAGACATTTTTGATGCGCTGGCGCCGGGCCTCAAACCAGAGCGCATTTTACTTGCCGGGCTGGACCCGGTCTGGGCAGACTTCCCCGCCAATACCCGGCTGGTGGAGACGATTACGCCCGCCAACCTGGCCGAGGTTGAAGCGGCATTGGGCGGCTCGGCGGCTACGGATGTTACGGGCGGCATGGCGGCCAAAGTTCAGCAAACCTTGGGGCTGGTTACGAGTCTCCCGAACTGCGAAGCGTTGATATTCTCGGGTCAGAAAGCGGGGGCGGTTCAGGCGGCATTACAGGGCCAACGCCCCGGCACACGGCTGGCGGCCTGAAACAGGCTAATTTCGTTATAATAGGGTCGCATCCTTTTAAGTCAACCAAATTTTCACTCGCAGGTCGGCATTGCCTTGCCTGAGCCTGCCGCCGCAACCACCACTTGCCGGAAAGCCATTGCCATGATTACCACCCGTGAACAACTCGAAAAAATTGAGGACCAGTCGCTGGCGCCGTATGGCTTGCGCAGCAAGGACAGCCAGGGCCGCCAATACCCGGACCGCGAACCGGATTACCGCACCGCTTTTCAACGCGACCGTGACCGCATTTTGCATACCACGGCCTTTCGCCGTCTGGAATACAAAACCCAGGTCTTCATCAATTACGAGGGCGATTATTTTCGCACCCGCCTGACCCACACGCTGGAAGTCGCCCAGATTGGCCGCACGCTGGCCAAGGCGCTGGGAGCCAATGAAGAGCTGGTCGAGGCCATCTGCCTGGCGCATGACCTCGGCCACCCACCGTTTGGGCATTCGGGCGAGGTCGTCTTGAACCGACTGATGAAAGATTATGGCGGGTTTGACCACAACAAGCAGTCGTTTCGGATTGTGACCAAGCTGGAAGAACGCTACCCGGACTTTCCCGGCCTGAACCTGACCTGGGAAGTGCGCGAAGGCATCGTAAAACATGAAACGGAATATGATGTCTCGGATGCGCAGGACTACAACCCCGGCCTGCGCGGCCACCTGGAAGCCCAGTTAGCCAATGTTTCCGATGAACTGGCCTATACCGCCCATGACCTGGATGACGGCCTGCGCTCCGGGATGATTACCCCGGCCATGCTGTCCGGAATTGAACTTTGGGAAATCCTGATTCGGAATCTCGGTCTGAAAGATGCCAGCAGCCTGACCGACCAGCAACGCCACCGCCTGATTCGTGACCTGATTGGCATGCTGGTGACGGATGCGGTAGAGAGCGCCGACCGCCGCATCAAGGCCGCCAAAGTGCGCAGCGTGGCCGATTTGCAAAAACTGGACCACAACGTAACCGGCTACAGCGAGGACATGCACCGGCGCAACCGCGAGCTTAAAGACTTTTTGTACGCCAACCTATACCGCCACTACCGGGTGGTACGCATGGCGGTCAAGGCCGAGCGCATTCTGACGGAGCTGTTTAATGCCTATCATGACGAACCGGATATGCTCCCGACTTCCTTTCAGGAACTGATTGAAAAACGCAGTCTGGAACGTACGCTGTGCGATTATCTGGCGGGCATGACCGATCGCTACGCGATTGAAGAATACCAGCGCCTGTTTGACCCGGTTATCAAACCCTGATTAACTGCCCTTGCCAGCCTACTTCAAACGTTGTACGATAGATTCCTGAACCATTCCCCCCAGGAGAGGGGCGAACGATGAGCCAAAACGAAGAGATTTACCTGACCCCCGAACGCGCCGAACAAATGCGCACTGAACTGGCTGACATGAAAGGCCGCCAGCGCGAAGAACTTTCCGAGCGCCTGCGCTTTGCCATCTCACAGGGCGACTTAAGCGAGAATGCGGACTATCACAAGGCCAAAGAAGACCAGGCGTTTCTGGAAGGCAAAATTCAGGAGTACGAAATTATCTTGAGTGATGCTAAAATCATTGACCCGAATGTGCGCCCAACGGGCGTGATTGACATCGGTTCACGGGTAACGATTAAAGAAAGTGGCTACGAAGAAGAAACTTACCACCTGGTGGGCAAGGTGGAAGCCAACCCGCGCGAAGGCCGAATTTCCAATGAATCGCCGCTGGGCAAAGCCATTATCGGCCACAAGGCGGGCGATACCGTAGAATATGAAATGCAAACCAACAAGAACAAGAAGATCACGATAAAAATTATCAAAGTCGAGTAAAGCAACATCTGCCGGGGGAGATTTTAGGCAAGTTGCTGGTGAAGTTTAGTTCAAAACGGAAAACAGCCAGCGGAGAGTACAGCCGCACTCACATTAAACGGGCACCTGGCGGGGAATTCTGCCAACGGCCTGCATCAGCCAGCACATGGCTTTGTGTGCGCCATCCGGGGCGAGGAACATCATCGGGCAGGCGCCCGGGATGACATTAACCTGATTCTGGCGCAGGTAGCTGACGGCCTCTTCTGAGACGCTATCCCCTATCGAGCGGTGCATCCAAACCCACCTGACCCCGGCGGCCACACAATCGCGCGCAACGACCGCGCTGGCAGCCGGCGTGGTAACCAGCATGGCTGCGCCGACCCCACCGGGGATGTCCTGCACACGCGCGTAGCAGGGAACGCCATCCACTATCTGGGCGGCGGGGTTCACTGGAAAGACTTCATAGCCCTGGGCACGAAAGCGGGCGAAGATGGCATTGGCAGTTTCAGCGGAATTGCGCGAAACACCGACGATTGCTATGCGTTTTTCCTGTAAAAATTGATGGGCAGCTTCTCTCAAGTCCATGGTGAGTTCCTTTCCAGGCCAAGGATGGCATAAAGCCGACCGAATAACAATGGCCGGCTGTCCCTTTTCCGGCGGGACAGTCAACCTGCCAGCCCATAACAAAGCGCCCCGCGATTGCGGGGCGCCGGCATTTCTAAAGCAGATCAGAGGTTATTTCTGCCAGATGGCGAGTTCAAGCGTGATGCGGTCAAAGAAGCTATTGGCGGGCAGGGCGCCATCGCCATAGGCCATTTCCATCACACGGGCGACCATGGTCAGGGTTTCGGTTTCCAGCACGGTTTCAGCGCCGGGGCGAGCGAGCAGCGGTTCGCCCTTGGCCGAGAGCCGGTCGCGGCTGGTGTCATCCGAATAGACATGATTGCTCATGATAACCTTGGTGATGGTCTGAATGTCATTTTTATCAAAAAGCCAGACTTCAAAAGCCGTCACGCGCTTGGGTTCGCCCACGCCAATTGTATCGGCTACACCCACCCCACACTCACCGAGGAATTCGCCGGCGGCGGTGTCAATGCTGAATGAATCATCAAACAAATCGTCGCGAATGAGGTAGGTACTCATGAACTGGGCGGCCGGGGCGGCCTGGCCCAGAGCGGTGAAATCGGTTTTGTTTTTCTCGGCTTCACGGTTGTAGACATTGGCAGCCTGGGCAGCCGTATGAGGGACACTGGCCGCGCCGCCGCTGCGCCCGCCCCGGCTGCGCAGGTACATAAATATCAGTACTGCGCCGAGAACAAGCGTGACCAGGCAGGCCACCAGGAAGAGGGTTTGCACCCCCCCTGTCCGGCCGGCGGCGGGGGTTTCACCGGTTTGCGGGTCGGTGACGCCGGGTGCCACCACCGCCCCACCCTGTTGTACAAGTTGCTGCAAAAGCCCAATGGTTTCGGGGTTCAGGTCTCCGGGGGCGGCCACCACGGTGGCCATGGCCTCGGGGGCAAATTCACCCAGCTCATTAACGCGCTGGCCGGCAATGCCGATTTCAGGCCGCAGGGTATAGGAGTCAATCGTCATGCGCAGCCAGTCAGCCCGCAGGTCCGGGCGCAGGTGGGTGGCAGCGGCATCCACCCAGGTGACCGGCCAGATGCCCCAGGCAAAAATCAGGCCCAGAATCAGGCCGCCCACCAGCCCGAGTACGGCCATGGTCAGTGGGTTGCCGGAGAGGCCGCTGAAGTCCGGGATTTTGAGGCCGCCGCCGGTACGGCGCGGACGGCGGTCTGCCCCGCTGGCCTGCGGTTCGGGTTCCAACTCCAGGTACTGATCGTCAGCGCTATCGTCGTAATAGTTATCGTCGAAGTCGTCATTCAAATTCATGCCGTTGCTCCTGAACCCGCTGCTTTCGTTGCAGCCGGGATTCCCTATGCTGGGAGAAGTGCCCACTGGGTACACGGGTTGGTGGAATGGTTAAAAAATGGCCGCACAACCAATTCCAGAGTTATTGTAGACCAGCCGGTTAAAAACCGCAACTGGAATGACTGGATGGGTGCAATTTTATTGCCATTGGCAACCACCCGAAAGAGAACACCCTGCCGCAGTTATGGCAGGGTGTGGCTGGTTAGGCAGGGGGATTGCTATTCGCCGGAGTCCGCTTCTTCGATTTCCGGCTGCACATCATCCAGCGGGTATTGATTTTCGCATTTCAGACACTGGGCCATGTGTTTGTTGGCCACCACCAGCGTGCCCTGGCAGTTCGGGCAAGGGGTAGCCAGCGGTTTCTTCCAGGAGGTGAAGTCACAATCCGGGTAGCGCGCACAACCGTAGAACAGGCGGCCCTTGCGCGAGCGGCGTTCGACTACTTCGCCCTGCCCGCAGGTCGGGCAGGTCAGGCCGATTTTTTCCAGCCAGGGTTCAGTGTGACGACATTCCGGGAAATTATCACAGGAGATGAATTTGCCAAAACGCCCCCAACGGATGAGCAACTGGCCTTTGCCACAGGTGGGACAGCCCCGGCCGATGTATTCCGGTTCGGCCTTGACTTCCGGCATTTCTGCTTCAGCCTTCTGCACCTGGGCGGCGAAGGGCGTGTAAAAATCGCTGACCGACTTGACCCACGCGCGCTGACCATCGGCAATTTCATCCAGGTCGCCTTCCATTTTGGCGGTAAAGCCAACATCCACGATGTCCGGAAAATGGTCTATCAGCAGGTCGGTGACGGTCATACCGGTTTCGGTGGGAGTGAGACGGCGGCCTTCACGAAAGACGTAGCCACGCGCCTGAAGGGTACTCAGGGTGGGGGCATAGGTGGAAGGGCGGCCGATGCCGTTTTCTTCCAGCGCCTTTACCAGGCTGGCTTCTGAAAAGCGCGGCGGCGGCTGGGTGAAGTGCTGTTCCGGGAACAGCGCCACAAGGTCCTGGCGTTTGCCTTCTTCAAGGTCGCCGGGGATTTTGGTGTTTTCTTCTTCTTCATCCACATCAAATTCGCCACGGGTTTCTTCATAGACCACCAGAAAACCGGCAAAGCGCAGGGTGGAGCCGGAGGCGCGTAACTGGTAGGTGTGAGCAACGCTTTTGCCTTCCACTTCAACGGCCAGGGTGTCGTAGAGGGCAGCCGCCATCTGGGAAGCGACAAAACGTTTCCAGATGAGGGTGTAGAGACGCAACTGGTCGCGGCTAAGAATGTCTTTGACTTCTTTGGGCGTGCGGGCAACCGAGGTTGGGCGAATGGCCTCGTGGGCTTCCTGGGCGCCTTTGGAGCGGGTGCGGTAGACCGGCAGTTCTTCCGGCAGGAATTCCGCGCCGTGCACCGCCTGAACATAGTGGCGAGCTTCCTGCTGGGCGATTTCCGAAACATTGGTGGAATCGGTACGCATGTAAGTAATAAGGCCAACGGTTTCGCCATCGCCCAGGTCAATGCCTTCATACAGTTGCTGGGCAATCGCCATGGTGCGCTTGGTGGTGTATGAGAGTTTGCGCGAGGCTTCCTGCTGGAGGGTGCTGGTGGTATAGGGCGCCTGCGGGCGGCGGGTACGGGTGCCGCGCTTGATGTTTGAAATGGTGTAGGCGGCGGTTTGCATATCTGCCACCAGCGGGCGGACGGCAGCCTCCTGGCCGAGTTCCGGGTCAGCCCCATCCACCTTCACGAGGCGCGCCCGGTAGGTATTCGGGCTACCTTCCTGGCGCAGTTCGGCTTCAATCGTCCAGTACTCGACCGGGATGAAGTTTTCGATTTCGCGTTCACGCTCCACAATCAGGCGTAGCGCAACAGATTGCACCCGCCCGGCGCTCAAACGATTGCGCACTTTGCGCCACAAAATTGGGCTGAGGCTGTAGCCTACCAGCCGGTCCAGAATGCGGCGGGCCTGCTGGGCATCCACCAGATTCATGTCAATGTCACGCGGGTGAGCGAAGGCTTCTTCAATAGCAGGCTTGGTGATTTCATGAAAGACGACCCGCTTGGTGCGTTCAGGGTCAATTTCTGCGGCTTCCAGCAAATGCCAGGCAATCGCTTCGCCTTCGCGGTCAAGGTCGGTGGCGAGGTAGATATTCTCGGACTGGTTGGCGAGCTTTTTAAGATTCTTGATAACCGGGCGCTTTTCATTGGGCACGCGGTACTTGGGAGCAAAGTCATTTTCCACATCCACCGAGAGTTGCGAGCGGAGCAGGTCACGGACGTGGCCGACCGAGGCCTCGACGCGATAATCCTTGCCGAGGTATTTGCCAATGGTGCGGGCTTTGGCAGGCGACTCGACGATGACGAGTTTGCCTTTGCGGGCCACCGGGGCGCTGGCGCGCTTGACGACTTCGGGCGGGGTCAGGCCTTCATGGGCCGGGGTGCGCCCCATGCGGAAGAGCGTGGTGCCACATACCGGGCAGGTCCCACGCGTGCCGGGCGCACCGGTGGCGGTGAATTCGGCATTGGGCGACTGCATCTCGCGTTTGGTCTTGCACTTTACACAGTAAGCTTCCATACCTTGTCCTTCAATTTGATTCTTGCACATTCATTGTCGCAAGATTTCGCCTGGGCCAGTGCCAGCCCAGGCGATACCTTGCCCAACGAACTCATCCAGACCAGCGGAATCACCCGCTGGCTGGACGTTTGGTACAGGGGGATTAGCCGCCGCTTTTCGGCGGGGTCATACC
>CAZEQN010000085.1:7205-10211 GCA_964514335.1 uncultured Anaerolineaceae bacterium | reverse complement strand
CGGGCCTGGTTGGCGCGACCGTCACGGCCGGGCGCCCCGATGCAGCCGCCCGTCGCGGCCCGGGCCGCGGCCGAGGTCGCCGAGGATGCGGTGCGCCGCGTTGTGGCCGGGCGCGCCGGTGATGCCGCCGCCCGGGTGGGTGCCGGAGCCGCACTGGTAGTAGTTCTTAATCGGGGTGCGGTATTTGGCCCAGCCGGGGGCCGGGCGCAGGAAGAAGAGTTGCGAGAGGCTCAACTCGCCCTGGAAGATGTTGCCCTGCGAGATGCCGATTTTCTGCTCGATATCCCAGGGGGTGATGACCTGGCGGTGCAGGATGAGCTTCTTGATGTTGGGGAAGTATTTGGCGAGGGTGTTGACGACATTATCACCAAATTCCTCGCGGCGCTGCTCCCAGGTGCCCTCACGCAGCTGGTAGGGGGCGTACTGCACAAAGCAGGACATGACATGCTTGCCGGGGGGCGCCATATCCGGGTCAATCGCCGAGGGGAAGATGATGTCAATGTAGGGGTCTTTGGGGATGTCGCCGTATTTGGCGGCATCGTAGGCGCGCTCGATGTAGTCCACGCTGGGGCTGATGGAAATGGCGCCGCGCATGTGCGGGCCGGGGCCGCGCCACACGCCGAGGTCAGGCAGGGCATCCAGCGCCAGATTGACCTTGCCGGACGAGCCGCGAATGTTGAAGTTGCGAATGTCCTCGACCAGGTCGCCCGGCAGGTGCTGTTCGCCGATCATTTTCTGGAAGGTGAGTTTGGGGTCGAGGCTGGAGACGATGGTTTTGGCGTAGATTTCCTCGCCGGATTGCAGGGCCACGCCCACCGCCCGGCCGTTTTTGTGGATGACTTCGGCCACCGGGGCTTCGGCCCGGATTTCGGCGCCGAGGGCGCGGGCCGAGGAGGCGATGGCGTTGGAGATGGCGCCGGTGCCGCCCTTGGCAAAGCCCCTGGCGCGGTAAGCGCCGTCGATCTCGCCCATGTAGTGATGCAGTAACACATAGGCCGTGCCGGGCGAGCGCGGCCCGAGGAAGGTGCCGATGATGCCGCTGGCGGAAAGAGTGGCGATGAGCGGGTCGGTTTCGAACCACTCTTCGAGGAAGTCGGCCGAGGACATGGTCATCAGTTTGACAAGGGTGTAGAACTGCTCCTCGCCGATGTTCAGGAAGTGCCTGGCCATATCCAGCAGTTTGAGGAGTTCAAGCGGGTTGAGTGAGGTCGGGTCGGCGGGGGTGACGCCGAGGACGTACTTGACGGCTTTGGCCATGAAGTACATCATGTGGCCGTATTCCTTATAGGTGTCGGCATCCCGGCGGCTGAACTGCTGGATGCTGCGGTAGGTGGCGCCCGCATCGCCGTCGCGGTAAATGAAGCGGCCATCCGGCAGGGGGGTGAGGGTGCTTTCGAGCGGCAGGATGGTCAGGCCGTGGCGCGGCAGTTGCAGGTCGCGGATGATTTCGGGGCGCAACAGGCTGACGACATACGAGAACACGGTGAACTTGAAGCCCGGGTAGATTTCTTCGGTGACGGCCGCGCCACCGAGCACGTGGCGCTGTTCCAATACAAGAGTCTTGAGGCCGGCTTTGGCGAGGTAAGCGGCATTGACCAGGCCGTTGTGCCCGCCGCCAATCACGATGGCATCGTACTGGTTGCGGCTCATTTGAGCACCGCCCGCTTGCGCTGGGGGTTGAAGAAGGGGGTTTTGACGAGGCGGGCGCGGGCCTGCTGGCGGGTAAATTCGACGGTCATTTCAATGTGCACCTCATCGCCAATGGCGGCGGCGTGCGTTTCCACGATGCCGAGGGCGATATATTTTTTGAGGAAGGGCGAGAAGCAGATGCTGGTGGCCTGGCCAATCTGGAAGCCATCCCGATAAATCGGCACGGCGCTGCGCGAGGCGGTGCCGAGCACTTTGGGCGGCAGGTCCACCCGGCCGTAGAGTTCTTCGAGGTGTTCCCACTCGATCTCAAGGCCGACGAAGAGCCACTCGCTGCCATTTTTGGCTTCGCGTTGCAGGGCGCGTTTGCCGATGAAGTCCGCGCCGTCCAGGTCGACCGCCCAGCCGAGGCCGATTTCGTAGGGCGAGGATTTCTGGGCTTCGATATCGGCCTTGGTGGCGGCGATGTAGTCCACGTCAATCAGCAGCAGACCGGCTTCGATGCGCAGCATATCCAGGGCGGTCAGGCCGAGCGGCAGCAGGCCGTAGCGCAAGCCGGTCTTGTAAATCTGGTCGTAGGCTTTTTCGGCATCCCGCCGGGGGACCCAGATTTCGTAGCCGAGGTCGCCGGTATAGCCGGTGCGGGTGATGGTGACGGGGATGCGCCCGATTTTGGCGGCGGTCAGGTAGTAGTATTTCAGGTGGTCAAGCGGGGTATCGGCCTGGCTGACGACCTGTTTGAGGATTTCGCGGGACTTGGGCCCCTGGAGGGCCAGCGCGCCGAGGTCGGCGGAGATGTCCTTGATCTGGGCATCCAGCCCGTAGCCGACATCCTGAAACCAGCGCAGGGAGGGGTCGGCGGCGGTGATGCGGAAATGCTGCGGGCCGAAGCGCTGGACGGTGCCATCGTCAATCACCTGGCCGTCTTCATCGCACCAGGGCGAGTACATCACCTGGCCGACTTTGCATTTGGCGATGTCGCGGGTCATGATGCGGTCCACGAGGCGTTCGGCTTCGGGGCCGGTGATTTCGTACTTGAAGAGCGGGGAGACATCCAGCAGGCCGGCGGCCGAGCGCACGGCGTAGTACTCGGCATCATGGGTGGGTGAGTATTTGGCGGCGGCGAGGTAGCCGGACCAGTCGCGCCACTCATGGCTGGCGCTGATGGCCGCGGTGCGGCTGTGGAATGGGGTGGGAATGGGCAAGGGTCGCCCTCCTGAGTGGAATGGGGTACGGCAGGCTGGCTGGATTGTAGCAGGGGGCGCGGGGGCGGTCAAGCGGAGGGCGAGTAGACAGGGAGACAGGGAGACAGGGAGACAGGGAGACAGGTACACAGGTAAACAGGTAGACAGGTAGACA
>CAZEQN010000085.1:0-7195 GCA_964514335.1 uncultured Anaerolineaceae bacterium | reverse complement strand
AATCATCCGCGGGCTGCCGTCGGTCGGGCGCAGCAGTCCTACCCGCGCATTTATCTCGCCGTAACCATCGATTTTGACGATGTAGCGTTCCACTGCTGCGGGTCCATAGTCGCGTGTAATAACACACGGCACCCAGCCACCACGGCAACCCGCCCCCGGCTGAGGGGCGGGATGAGTCAGGCGAATGAAATCTGTAATGAATCGGGGGTGAAGGGCATCTAATAGGAACAAGCGAGTGACAGGAGTAATAGATGAAGACGATAGATGCGGCTTTGGTACTGGTAGATATCAGCGGCTATACCAAGTTTGTGAACTTTCACTCGGTCAGCCAGGTGCATGCCGAGGACATCATCACGCAGTTGCTGGAAGCGGTGATTGACGCGGCCGAGTTCCCGCTGGTGCTGAATAAGCTGGAAGGCGATGCGGTCTTTCTGTATTCGGATGCGGAAGGCGCGGCCCCGGAACGGGTGGCGCAGGATGTCTTAAAGCAGGTGCAGGGCTTGTTTGAGGCCTTTCGCGCCCGCCAGAACAGCCTGATCCAAGGCGGCCTGAACGGCTGCCCGTGCGATGCGTGCAGCAATGTGCATACGCTCAAGTTGAAAGCGATTCTGCATTTTGGCACGGTCATCGTGAAGCAAATCCGGCAGTTTACCGAGCTGGCCGGGCCGGAAGTGATATTGATACACCGGCTGCTGAAAAACAGCATCCCGATGAACGAGTACCTGCTGTTGACGGAGCGCTTTGAAGCGCTTTCCGGGGCGCCCAGCCTGGGGGCCGGGCAGGCGGTACGCGAGGCCTACGATGATTTGCCAGCGGTGAATGGCCGGGCGTACGCCGTACAATATGCCGCGCCAGTGGCGGTGCGCCAGGTGGAAACCATGCCGGCGGCCATGGTGGCCAAAGTAGACCGGCGGCTGTGGTGGGCGCAACTGCCCAAGCGGCTGTTCGGCAAGCGCGCCTTCCGGAATTTGCCGGGGTGATTGGCTTGAACGGGTCGCCTGAAAAAACCGGATAACTGGAGGCGGAAATCCATTGACAGAAGCGCAATACCCCATCTATACTTTGCGGCATTCAGGAGGAAATTGACCCCTGAAGGGCGGTAAGCCACGAATCAAATAGCAAGCATTTTGGTCTGATTCAGAGGAGCGATGCTATGAAGTATCCCTTTAAATCTCTGGTAGTTGCCATTTTTTTCGCGCTGATATTCAGCGCGATTTTTGTTAGCCCGGCGTTTGCGGACGAGGGCGATGGCGCCGCGCCGGTGGAACCGCCGGCGCTGACCGAGAGCGAGGAGCCCGGGGACGATTCCGCCCCGGCGGATGAGGCTCCCCCGGCCGATGAAACTGCGCCGGTAGAGGAAGCCGCCCCGGCCGATGATTCTGCTCCGGCAGATGAAACCGCCCCGGTGGAAGAATCTGCGCCAGCCGATGAGGCTGCCCCAGCGGAGGAAGACGCGGGCGAAGAAGTAAGCGAAGAGCCGGAGGCCGCCGAGGCCGAAGCGGCGGGTGACGAGCCCAGCGCGCCGGTGCTGGCCGACCCGATCTGGTGCCCGAGCAGCGTGAGCATGCCGGTGAGCGGTGGCAGCGGCTGTACGGCCTCCTATTCCAGCCTGGCAGACCTGATTACCTATTTGAGCGCCAACCAGCCCAGCGTGGCGGGCACAATCTGGATAGAGAAAACCTATGCCAGCAACGTGAATGATGCCGGGGAAACCGTCTTCACGCTGGATGGCGCGACCCTGACGACGATGGCCAACGCGGCGCTGACGATTAAGGGCGGCTGGAACGGGATTGGCACCAACACAATTGATGCCAGTTCACCCTCGGTTTTTAATGGCGCAAGCCTGCACATCTCAAATTGGAATAACACGATAACCATCAGTGATCTGGAATTTAATAGCTCGACGGTAGGAACGGCGCTGGTGGTGGAATCCACCAAGACCATCACGTTGCTGCGGGTAACTACGAATTCGACCAACGGAACAGGCGCATTACTCAGCAATACGGCCGGGACGGGCGACGTGAGTGTGACCAACAGCCAGTTCAACAATTCCAGTACGGGGCATGGCGTTGTGATTCTATCCAATGGGGCGATCACTCTGAACGGCGTGCAGGCGTTTGACAACAATGTATATGGGGCCTATATCGATAACTCCGGCGCGCCATCGGCCAAGCCGGTAACGATTACTTCCGGAGTGAACGAGTTTTCAGACAATAGCGCGGGCGGCCTGGTGGTGGTCTCCAAGGGATTAATCAGCATCAAGGACCTGACGGCCACCGGGAATGGCGGCGATGGCGCGAACCTGGATAATACGTCTTCTACCACCGCGCAGGGGATTGTGCTCTCCGGGACGAACGTCTTTGGCGACAACGGCGGGGATGGGCTGGAGGCGCTTAGCAAGGGGCCGATTACCGCCAACAACCTGATTGCGAATATGAATGGTGGCAACGGCGTACTTCTGGATAATCAAAGCGCAGCCACGGCCCAGCCGGTGAAAGTGACGGGCACCAACGAGTTCAAGTACAACGACGATATCGGGCTGGTAATTAATACGCTCGGTCTGGTAACACTCAACAACCTGGACGCCAATGAGAATGGCGATTCCGGGGCAGAGATTGCCAACCAGAGTTCACCCACCAATCAGGCCGTGACCATGACCGGGGTGAACAACTTCATCAGCAACGGTGATTATGGCTTGAGTGTCTCGAGCGCCGGCGTAGTGACCCTGAACACAGTGACCGCCTGGCACAACAGCTTTGTTGGCGTGTTTGTGGATAATACCTATAGCGCCGCGGCCCGGGCGGTGGTGGTGAATGGCAAGCTGGATACGTATAACAACGGCAGCATAGGCGTAGAAATTCAGAGTCATGGGGCGATTACCCTGACGAATGTAACCGCCAACAGCAATGGCTCCGATGGGGTGCAGCTATACAATGACCTGGCGCCCACCGCCCAGGCGATTACCTTCAAGGGGCCGGTGTTTGCCAGCGACAATGGCGGTAACGGCCTGTATATTTTCAGCAAGGGCGTCATCAGCCTTGGCAACGTAACTGCAAATGATAACAGCGGGGGGGGAGCCGAACTGGATAACAGCGCCGGTCTGGCGGCGGTGACGCTCTCCGGAACGAACTCCTTTAGTAGCAATGGCGCTTCGGCGGGCCTCCTTGTGAACAGCAATAGCACCATCACGGTTAGCAATGTCACTGCCTATGACAATAACGGCAGCGGGGCGTTGTTGACGAACTTTGCCGGGTTGGCGGACATCAGCGTGTTGGGCGTGAATATATTCAGCGGCAATAACGGCTATGGCCTGCTGATGGATGGGCGCAAAAACATGACCGTACAGAACGTGATTGCCGATGATAACTCGGCTACCGGGTTGTATATATACAATGACCGGGTTGGCAGTATCGGCAAGGTAACGGTCGCAGCCACGATTAAGAATGGCACCAACGATTTTTACGGTAACAGTGGGTCCGGGGTGGAGATTTACAGCCTGGGGGCGGTATCCCTGGCCTCGGTAAATGCCCAGGGGAATCTCATCTACGGACTGTTGATTGTAAACAGCACCGCGGCCTCCCCCCAGGCGGTGACTTTGACCGGTGTAAGTGATTTTAGTTCGAATGGCCAAACGGGGTTGCTAATCGCCAGCAAGGGCGCGGTGACGCTCAACAATGTAGAAGCCAATGCAAACGGCGACTTCGGGGTGAATATTAATAACTCGTACAGTGGGGCAGCGGCGCCACAGAATGTCACTGTGAATGGCTATCTGCGGGGTTCGGATAACTACTACAACGGCGTGGTGGTGTACACCTTTGGGGCGATCACCATCACCAATCTGGAAGCGAACTTCAACGGTCTGGGCGAGCCGGACGACAATAACAAGTTCGGCTATGGCGCGCTGTTGCAGAACCACGATGGCACCCTGCCGCGGGCGGTAACGCTTAAGGGTACCCAGTATTTTGACGGCAACTGGACTGGCGGCCTGCGAATTGATTCGCTGGGCGTAATCAGCGTCAACAGCCTCCTGGTGTACAACAACAATGGGAATGGCGCCACGCTGCGCAACCACCACGGCTTGGTCGCCAGCGCTGTTACCTTGACGGGCAGCAGCGAGTTTGCCGGTAATGCGGGCGACGGCCTGGATATCCACTCACGCGGGGCGGTGACCACCAACAACTTGATGGTCGGCCTAAATGATGACCATGGCATCTACATTGATAACCGCTATGGCGGGACGGCCGTGCCCCAAAACGTGACCATGAACGGCTACGTTGAGTCTTACAATAATTTCTATAGCGGGGTTGAGGTGCATTCGCACGGCAGCATCACGCTGACGAATGTGTGGACGGCTGAAAATGGCTGGGGTGAGCCGGACGACAATGACAAGTACGGCTATGGGGTGCTGCTGAATAATAACTACGGCGCGGCCCCGCGGGCGGTGGTCATCAAGGCCGTGGCGCCCAAGAAACAACCCCTGCCGGACAATGTATTTGCGGCTAACTGGAGCGGCGGTCTGTACATTGAAAGCCGGGGGGCCATCACAGCCGCCAACCTGTATGTGATTGAAAACGAAATGTTCGGCGTCCTTCTGAACAATAATTTTGCCGGGGCGGTGGGCGGCGTTACGCTCACGGGTTATGTAGATATCTTCAGCACCTTTAACGGCCCGGGTCTGGAAGTGTACAGCCGTGGACTGATTGCCCTGACGAATGCCGATATCACGAACAACGATGACAATGGGGCGTTGCTGAATAACACCAGCGGGACGCTGGGCGTCACCCTTTCCGGCACCAACATTTTTGAAGATAATGGCGGGAGAGGGTTGAGTATATATACCTTGGGCGCCATTGTGGTCAACAACCTCCAGGCCTGGGGCAACGACGGGATAGGGGCGGCGTTGTTCAATGTGGGCGGAACAACTGCGGCGAATGTGACGCTGACCGGCGCGGCCGAGTTTATCTACAACAACGGAATTGGTCTGGATATCACGAGCAGCCGGACGATTACCATTAACGCCACCCTGCTGGCCGCGGTTAACAACGGCCCGGGCGTCTATCTGGATAACACCCACCTGGGCGATGCGCAACCCTACAACATCAGCCTGAACGGGGCCAGCAACGAGTTTTACGGAAACAGCGGCGATGGCCTGGAACTGTACTCCAATGGCATCGTGACGGCCAAGAATCTGGTGGCGGAATCGAATAGCAACTACGGTGTGCGGATTGAAAATGACAACGCGGTCGCACCCAAGGCGGTGACGCTCGTGGGGCCGGCGAAAGTTAATCTGAATGGCTGGAATGGCCTGCACATTATTTCGCACGGGGCGGTGAAACTGCAGGATGTGACCGCCACCAATAATGGAGCGAGCGGCGTACTCATCAACAACCAGAATACCGGGGCGGTAGGCGGCGTAACCATTGGCGGCACGAACACCTTTACCGGCAATAGCCTTTCCGGTCTGGTGGTGGCCAGCCATGGGGCGGTAACGGCCAACAACCTGCGGGCCGAAACCAATGGCGCCTTTGGGGTAGCCATCTACTCCGAGAGTTTGAACACGGTGGCGGTGCCGGTAAAAATCACGGGAATCAATGTGTTCAATTACAATGCGCGGACGGGCCTGATAGTCGAGTCTGATAGCGCGATTACCGCCAACAACATCACCGCGATTGGAAATGGGATTGATGCCAACGAAGGCGGGGTGGTTCTGGACAATTACTGGCTCTGGAGTGCCGGCTCGGTGATTGCCGAACCGACCATTACCCTCACCGGCATCACGCTGCTCAAGGATAACTATGGCGCTGGCATGTACTTCAACTCCTTTGGCGCGGTGACGTTGAGCCGGGTGATTGCGGATGCCAACACCGGCCATGGCCTGGAAGGCGAGACGGATAAAACCATCACGATTACCTGCGGCAGTATGACAGCCAATGGCGGCAACGGCTGGCGCCTGCGTTCCTGGCTGGGCCAGACGGTAACGCTCAAAGGCGTGTTCGCCATCGGCAACGCCGGGGGCAACACCAACCTGCTGGGCGGCACGCTGGTGAACATCCGCAGCTGCTAGTGGAATAGAAAACCAAACGCTTTGAAAAAGAGGTGCGGCTAACAGGCCGCACCTCTTTTTTGTGTGAGATTCTTACGCAATACTCATTCAGAAAAATCTCGATTCGGGAGTATAGTTAACCCTGCTTAACTATTCCGGAGGGCGATTGACAGACGACCATTTGACTTTTGAAGCCGCCCTGGCCGCCTGGAACGACCGCATGTTGCAGCGCGCCATGCAGGCCTTCTGGCAGTTTACCCGCGAGGCCGGGATCTCTGCGCCGCAGATGCAAACCCTGATGCGGCTGCACTACCGCGGTGAGTGCAATGTTTCGGATGTGGGCAGCCACCTGGATATCAGCAACCCGGCGGCCTCGCAGTTAATCCAGCGGCTGGTGGCGGATGGTCTGGTGGCGCGGCAGGCCACGCAAAACGACCGGCGTACCAAAACGCTGACGCTGACGGCCAAAGGCCAGGCGCTGGTGGATGCGGCGATTGCCACCCGCCATGCCGGGCTGGCGCAACTGGCGGCCGGGCTGGGCGAGGCCGAGAAAGAGCGCATCCGGGCGGCGTTGCTGGTACTGCTGGCGGCCGGGCACAATACGGATAATGAAACGCCCCGCAACGAAGTGGCGGGCCAAGGAGAAACACGTTGAAGAAAGCCAAGCGAGCAGGCCGGCCAACTGGCGGGCGGCCCAGGATGGATATGCAGGGCCTCAAGCGGGTGTTGCGCTACCTGCTGAATTATCGCGGGCAGGCGGCCTTGCCCTACCTGTTTTTGCTGATTGCCATTCTTTCCCAACTGGCGGTGCCGCGCTTCATCCGCCTGATTATTGATACCGTGACCGAAGGCGCGCTGGCCCAGATTATTCTGGAGCAGTTGGCGAAGATTCCGGCCGAGTTTGTGGCGAAGGCGTTGCCGCAATTGCTGGCGGCGCTGGACCTGCCAACCGGCTGGTCGCTGGCGCAGGTGACCGAGCACTTCACCACTTTGCAAGCCGCCGCCCCCGACCGGCTGGTGGCGCTGGCGGTAGGGGTGGTGGCGTTTGCGGCGGTGCGGGGCGTGTTTGTGTTTTTGCAGGCCTACTGGGCCGAGCGCAATTCGCAGAGCGTGGCCTTTGACCTGCGCAATGACCTGTATGCCAAAATCCAG
>CAZEQN010000084.1:9000-10228 GCA_964514335.1 uncultured Anaerolineaceae bacterium | reverse complement strand
TGGAGCAGGGCACCCATGAGGAGTTGCTCAAACGTCAAGGCATGTATCACCGGCTCCACGCCCACCAGGAAGGGAAGGCCGCATGAGGAAGATGAACATGATGCGGTGGTGGCAGGTCTGGTCCGCGGCCTGGGAGGCGGAGAGGCGGCAGGCGGTTACGGCCAACCCCTCGTGGAGATCGGTCGAGTTCTTGCCGGCGGCGCTGGAGATTCAAGTTGCGCCCCCTTCTCCGATCGGCCGGGCCATCCCCTCGACGGAAACCAGACCTCGCATAACCAGTTGCGAAATCAATGGGTATTGCGCAGCATGCCGCTCTTTGATGAACTGGAGGGCATAGACATGGCCTTTCTGGCCAGCCTGTTGAAGACCGAAGAATTCAAAGCAGGGGAAGTCGTAATCCGCGAGGGAGAAGAAGGGGATAAATTCTATATTGTGGAGACCGGCGAACTGGTGGTAACCCATGCTGTTCATGGAGCCACCACCGAGCTTTCACGCCGCAAGGCGGGTGACTATGTAGGGGAAATCGCCCTCCTGGAAAAGCGGCCCCGAACCGCAACCGTTACCGCGGCAACAGATACCGTTCTGCTTAGTCTGGCCGCAGAAGATTTTTATAACACCCTTCCAAACTTCCTCAAGATGCGCGAAACTCTTGAAAGCTCCAGTTCACGGCGTTTAAGCCATATTCAACGGGCAGAGCGCTCTCTGGGGTCGACAAAAAATACTGTTGCTACGGAGAGTGAATCATGAATTGTATTCATTGCGAAAGAAGCGCCCATGCGGCCTGTCAGTTTTGTGGCCGGGCGGTATGTAAAGAACACATTCGAGAAGCGCCCTACATCATGGGGTTATATGCCGGCGAAGATGCAGTGCAGAAAGCAATCGTGGTCCCGGACGCGGTATGGTGCGGGATCTGCAACCCACGCGAGGAACCCATCCCATTGCCAGACTTGAAGTGATTGCTCTCCGCAGGCCAGCGGCCAACGGACCACCGTCGGTCTTAGGCAAAAACCGGAGCCAGATGGTCTCCGGTTAGAAAACGAAAACGCCCTCTCGGGCGTTTTCGTTCAGAGTAGCGGGGGCAGGACTCGAACCTGCGACCTTCGGGTTATGAGCCCGACGAGCTGCCACTGCTCCACCCCGCGTCGCGACTGTGAAGTATACCTAAAACCAGCAACCCTGTCAAGAAAATCATGCAATTTGGGACATGCATTCCTTTATAATGAAGACA
>CAZEQN010000084.1:0-8990 GCA_964514335.1 uncultured Anaerolineaceae bacterium | reverse complement strand
TTATGAGCCCGACGAGCTGCCACTGCTCCACCCCGCGTTGCAAACTAAGATTATATGCAAACCCAGGCATCATGTCAAGGTCAATTTTTGGACGCGGTATAATTTCGCCCTATGGCCGCTCCTGAAGAATATCGCGCCGGCTTTATCGCCGTCATTGGCCGGCCGAATGCCGGTAAGTCGACCCTGATAAACGCGCTGCTGGGTCAGAAAATCGCCGCCGTTTCGCCGCGCCCCCAGACCACCCGCCGGCAACAATTGGGGATATTGACTCTCGAAAATGCCCAGTTGATTTTCATTGATACGCCCGGTATCCACACCCCCCAGCACCAGTTGGGTCGCTTCATGAATGCTGAAGCCCTCCAAACTCTGGAAACCAGCGACGCCCTGCTGATTCTGGTAGATGGCAGCGAGCCTCCCCACGCCGAAGATGCCATCATCGCCGAAAATCTGGCGGCCGCCAGCGGGCGCACCCCGCGCCTGCTGACGCTGAACAAAATTGACCGCCTGACAGCGGACGAAATCCCGGCCCGCGCTGCTGAAATCGAAACCCTGTTCGGGATTGCGCCAGCACACCGCATTTCGGCCCGCACCCGCGTCGGCTTGCCGGAGTTGCAGGAAGCCCTGATTGCCACCCTGCCCCCCCACGAACCTTTCTACCCCGAAGAGCAGGTCACTGACCTGTATGAACGCGAAATCGCCGCCGACCTGATACGCGAAGCCGCGCTAAATCTGCTGCACGATGAGTTGCCCCACAGCCTGGCCATCCGAATTGATGAGTTTACCGAGCGCGGCGAGAGCGGCGCTTACATCGCCGCGACCCTGTTTGTCGAGCGCGAATCGCAAATCTCCATCGTGGTGGGCAAAGGCGGCACAATGGTTAAGAAGCTTGGCATGGCCGCCCGCCAATCAATTGAAACGATGTCCGGACGCAAGGTGCATCTGGAATTGCGCGTGAAAGTCCGCAAAAACTGGCGCAACGATGCCAAAACTCTGGCCGCGTTTGGCTTCAAAGGCAAAAACGGCTGATGATCTGGCTGCTGCTGCCCCTGGGGTTGCTGGTCACCGGTCAATTCTGGTCCGCCACGCGCCCGGCCCGCGAACACACCGCCCTGGCCATCAGCGTTCCGCTGGCCCTTCTGCTCTGGCTCTGGCTATACGCATCGCTTTCGTTAAGCATCAAGCCGGATTTACAACCTCTCTTACTCTTGGCGGCCGGGCTGGGCTTTGAAGCGCTGCGCCGAACCTGCGAGCCGCGCACCCCCAATGGCGCCGCATTCCTGGCCGCGGCGGCTAACCTGAGCCTGCTGGCGGCATTTGTGTTTCGCTCGCTCTTGGGTTACACCACCCTGCCCCTGGCGGTCGTGCTGCTTTTGCTACTGCCGGTCCTGTGGCGTGCAAGTCAATCTGCGCCAGTTGCAGCCCAGCGGGCGCAAGCCATCAGCGCCGTACTGCTGCTGGTCGCCGCCGCCATGCCCTTCATCCACCG
Source organism: uncultured Anaerolineaceae bacterium (assembly GCA_964514335.1). GTDB lineage: Bacteria > Chloroflexota > Anaerolineae > Anaerolineales > UBA11579 > SCUK01. The sequence continues at coordinate 7,504 of CAZEQN010000084.1, read as the reverse complement.
CAACTGGCTGCCCGAACTCGGTATCCCTGCCAGCCTGGGCGTCTTTTTGGCGGCCGTCGCCGACCTGCGCCCAGCCACCGAACAACCCACCCGCCGCGGCTGGTTGGCTTTGCGCCAGATCGGGCTATACGTCATCACCCTGGCCGCCGCTTTGCATTTCCTGCAATTTCGCTGATTCGATTAGCCGAAGAATTCCTTGAACGCCCGCAGGCAGTTGGCCCCCAACTTGTGCCCAACTTCAGATTCGCAGTAAGTTACCGCCGCCCCGCCCCCGGCCAGCACGGTTTGGGCCGTGCGCGCCATGGCCACCGGCACAGTCTCGTCCTGTATGCCATGCGCAATCAAAACCGGCAAGCCGCTGAACAAATCAGGGGCAAGCCCATCCGCAAAGCCATCCGGTAAAAAGCCGGCCAGCAACGCCAGGCGCGCCACCCGCCCGGGATGGGCGCGGGCAAACGCGGCCGCCAGCGCCGCCCCCTGGCTAAAGCCAGCCACATCCAGCCGGGAGAAGTCGGTTTCCGGGTACTCGCTTTCCAAAGCGTCCAACAATGTCTCCAGCCCTGCTACGGCCGGGGTCAATTCCGCCACGCTGGCCCACTGCCCGGCCCGGCTGGCAACCCACGAATAGCCGCCATATTTGAGGTGCTGCGATGGGTGCGGCGCGCGCGGGGCCAGCATCAGCCGGTTGGGCGGCAACTGCGAACCAAAGACCCACATGGAATTCTCGTCGCCCGTCCAGCCGTGAATAAGCAGCAAAGGTGGCCGTGCGCTGGCGGTTGGCGGCGTAAAGGTCTTCAGTTCCCAGCCATTCACAAGCCGGGTGGTTAGGTCATTCCGATCCATTGATTTTCCTCACTACCGCATCCAGTACATTCAACGCCAACGAAATCAACAGCAGCGGTGCCGCCGCCGCGCTCATGCACAGGATGCCGAGCATAGCGGCCCGCGCCCCAAAGAAAACGGCAATCAGGCCACCGCCCACCACCACCAGCAACGCGAAGAAGCCCGCCACCAGGCGCACATTGGTCTGGCGTTGGTATTTTCGTAAGTCGCTCTGGCTCATTGGATTTCCTTCGGCCGGGCCAAGCCCGCCGCCCAGCGGGACGCTCGCACCCGCCAGGATTTCAGGCGCGCCAGTTCCTCTGGCGCATCGGCTACGGCGAACACGCCGCGCCCAAATACGTCGTCCACATCAATCACGCCCAATACCTGGATATCCTCCACCCGCGGACGCAGGATGGCATCCGGTTGGTCGCGCTCCAGCCGCAGTTCGGTCAACAGGCGGGTGCTGGTCTCCCATGAAAGCAGGAACGTATTCAGAGCCTGCCCAACCCGTAGCCGCTGGATGGTTTGCAGTCCGGGAATGGGTAGGGTGGCGGCCGCCGCCGGGGCGCCAACTCCACCCGGCAGAATGCTGGTCAGCGGCACCGCTAGAATCGGCAATCCCGGCCCCAGTGCGCGGGCAACATCCACCGGCACGGGGTTAATCATGCCGCCATCTACCAGCAGGCCTTCGGCCTGGGTAGGACGCGGCGGGAAAATCCCCGGAATGGCAATCGTCGCCAGCACCGCATCCACCAGCCGCCCACTGCGTATGACTACCGGCGCATCGGCCACAATATCTACGGCGGTTACCGCGAACGGGATTTTCAGATCTTCAAATCGCAATTCGCCAACCAGCTCGTGCAACACATCCGTCAGGCCCGCCAGGCCAAGCAGGGAGGGTAAATCGCCGGGGCGCTGGCCGAACAGCTTGCGCTGGTCAAGTTGGCACATGCGTTGGCGCAGTTCAGTGGGGCTGTAACCAGTGGCCAGCAGCGCGCCAATCAGGCCGCCGATGCTGGTTCCAGCCAGGGCGCGGATAGTAAAGCCCTGTTCCTGCAAGGCCTGCACCACCCCCCGGTGGGCGACGCCGCGCGCCCCGCCGCCGCCTAACGCAACTGTGATGTCCATATTTGCTATACGCCTGAACCGGCGGGCAGTTGCATGCAACTGCCCGCCGGAAGGATTTTTAGAAGTCCATCGTTACCGGCTGAAGCGTCGCCTGCAACTCGTCTTCCAGCATCTGCTTGGCCTGCAGCACTGTCTCAAGCGCTTTTTCAATCGGCACCACGGTACGGTCGGCCTCGCGCCGCAGTTTGAATTCCACGGCATTGTCTTTTAATGTGCGCTCGCTGACGGTTACCCGCAACGGCAGACCAATCAGGTCTGCGTCATTAAATTTAACGCCCGGCGATTCTTCGCGGTCATCGTACAGCACTTCCACACCCCGGGCGGTCAGGTCAGCGTACAGATTGCCAGCGACTTCATCGCCGCCGCGTAAGGCGACCAAATGCACATGATACGGGGCCACCGAACTCGGCCAGATGATGCCTTTGTCGTCATGGTGTTCTTCGACGATGCACTGCAACAGGCGGCCCGAACCGATGCCGTACGAGCCCATGATGACATCCTGCTCCTTGCCCTCTTTGTCCAGAAAGCGGGCGCCGAGCGCTTTGGTGTACTTGGTGCCGAGCTTGAAGATGTTGCCCACTTCCACACCACGGCGCACCCCCAGCGGCTGGCCGCAGTTGGCACAGGCCGAGCCTTCTTCGGCGGCGACGATGTCCGTCACAATCGCGGCTTCGTAATCACGCCCGTAGTTGGTGTTCAGCAGGTGGTAGCCGGCCTCATTGGCCCCCGCTACCAAATTAGCCGAGTCTCTAACCAGATCATCCACCACCACCAGCACATCTTTATTTTTCAACCCCACCGGTGAGGCATAGCCCGCTACCGCCCCAGCGGCCTTGATTTCCTCTTCGTGGGCCGGGCGCAGTTCCTTGGACTTGATGGCATTGGCGAGCTTGGTATCGTTCAACTCCATATCGCCGCGCACCACCGCAAACACCAGGCGCTGTATATCAGCATCGCCCTCGCGGAACGTGCCGGTCATGAATACGGCTTTGGCAGTCTGGGCGGCGGTGATGTTCAGGAATTCCGCCAGCGCCTGAATGGTGGTAACGCCCGGCGTGGCGACTTTCTCCAACGCTCCGGCGGCCCCACCCGCGGCCAGCGGCTTGCGGAATTTGGCAATCTGGCGATTGGCCATGTAGCCGCAACCATCGCAAATCAGCAGGGTGTCTTCGCCAATCGGCGTCAGGTACATGTATTCATGCGCCATGCTGCCGCCCATCATGCCTACATCGGAAAGCACTGCCACCGCCGGCAAGCCGCAGCGCCGGAAGATATTGAAATAGGCCTGATAGTGGGCGCGGTATTGCTTGTCCAACCCGGCTTCATCCGCATCCAGACTGTAAGAGTCCTTCATCGTGAATTCGCGCACCCGGATGAGTCCGGCGCGCGGGCGCGGGTCATCCCGCCACTTGGTTTGCAGGTGGTAAATCAGGCGCGGCAACTGGCGGTAAGACTGCACATCCTTGCGGATCAGGTCGGCCACCACTTCTTCATGGGTCATAGCCAGCACCATATCGCGGTCGTTCTTGTCCTGAAAGCGGCTCATCTCATCGCCGATTTCATACCAGCGGTTGGTTTCCTTCCACAGGTCGGCCGGGTGAACCACCGGCATAAAAATTTCCTGCCCGCCGATGGCATTCATCTCGTCGCGCATTACATTTTCAAGCTTGTCAGTCGTGCGCTTGGCCAGCGGCATCAGGGTGTAGATGCCGGCGCCCAACTGGCGAATGAAGCCCGCCCGCACCAGCAACTGATGGCTGACGACTTCCGCATCGGCCGGCGCATCCCGCAGGGTCTGGCCAAACATTTGGGTCATTTTCATTTCTGCACCTCAATCAAAAAATTGTTTGTATATTGCTGTTTTGAGTTCATCCGGCCTTTGAGCCTGCCGCAAAGAAAAAGCCCCGAACCTTCGGGGCCTGGCATTTGCTGATAGGAGAATCTATGAAACGCTGGCAGCAGATTCTCGGCTACGCCCCGACACTCGCGGCAAACGGCCCAAAGGCCGGGCTAGGGGCGGGGGAGAAAATGCGGAAAGCCTGCGTTGCGAACATAGGCGTTTTATACTCTGGGCGGGGGCTTTTGTCAAGCCAGCGAGAGGGGGGGCAGGCGGTAATACGCACGGTATAATCCAGCCAGCATGTCTGCCCTCCCCGACCCTACCCATGACAAAATATTCCAGGAATTGCGCCAGGCGTACCGCGCCCGGGCGGCTGGCAAACTGGGCCTGGCCCGGGTGTGCGCCCGCCGGGCCGCGGGCTGGGCTATCCGCAGCCATCTGAATGCCAGGGGGGTTGACCTCGGGACCCCCAGCGCCTTTGAGTATATTAAGCATCTGCGCGCCGCCCCTGACAATCCGCCCAATATCCAGAAAGTGCTGGACTATCTCACCCAGCGGGTTGCCAAAGAAAACATGGACGAGGATTCATTCTGGCCGTTTCCGGAAGTAGACCTGGTACAGGAAGCTCACTGGCTGGTTGAAGAGCTGCTCGGCCAACGCATCAATCTCTAGCCATTAAATTAAAACGGCGGCTCAATGAGCCGCCGTTTTCCATTTCAATCTCGCTGGTTATTGGGCCGGTTTTAGCGGCACGTCGTTTTGCTCCTGCATGGCTTTCTTGCGGGCCTGCTGAACCAGCCCCAGCGCCGCCAGCACCCCCACCACCAGCCGCAGGCCATTCTGCACCAAAATCACGGTTGCCAGGATAACGCCAAAAACGCCCACGCCTATCCCCCAGCGCTCGGCGGGGATGCCCAGATAGCGTTTGCCGGGCGGCGGCACAAGCTGGGAACGCAAGCGCGAAATAAATTCCGGCCGCGGACCTACCGGGTCCAAAGCCGTATCCAGTTGTGCTTCCAGCGCCGCGATCTTGCGAGTGCTGGAACGTTTGAACCATGACTTGAAGTTCATCACATCACCTTCACTTACAACCTGCCCAAAACCACTGACCCACAGGCGTTTGCTCATCGCCCATTACCCGTTTTACGCTGGCGTTCAAGCGCTTCTAGTTCATCCCGCAAAGACAACAACGTGCGGTGGTACAAACTCTTAATCGCGCCTTCCGTCCGCCCCATAATTTTGCCGATCTCGGCGTTGGAAAGATGCTCCACAAATTTCAGGATTACCAGTTGCTGGCGGTCTTCCGGCAACTCGCGGATGATGTCCAGTAGCAGGCGCTGTTCTTCGGTGCGCATCAGTTGGGCTTCCGGCAGTTCCGTATCGCCGGTTACCCAGTAGCCATCTTCCAGCGGCATTTCCTGACGGCGGCTGTTGTCGCGGTGCCAGTTCGCAACCAGGTTATGCGCAATCCGGTACAGCCAGGCCGAAAAAGGTACGCCGCGGTCCTGATAATTGGTAATGTGCTTCATTGCCCGGCTGAAAACCCGGGCGGTTAAATCTTCGGCGTCATGGTGATTGCCGGTACGGTAGAAGATATAGTTGTAGATTCGCTCTACATAGCGGTCATAAAGCAGGCCAAAGGCCTCACGGTCGCCATCGGCGGCCTGGCTCAAGACATCTTCATCGCTCATGGTCGAAGACATCATTGCCAGCCTTGCATCGTCGGCTTACCTGAATTAACCCCCGCTGTCGGGAATAGTTGCTTGGAATTTGAGTACAGCAAAGCCTTCATTGATTCGAGTATAACATGAAGACTTTTTCACCCCCCAGAGCTGTTTGAGAGGGGATTAAAAACGGCAGCCAGCCTTAGACCACGGCTGGCTGCCCCGTGTTTTTAGTGAACAATCTCGTCAGGCCGCGGCTTCCTCGGTGGCGGCCGCAGAAACGACGGTGTACTCACGCATTCCAAAACGCGTGAGCAGCACTCCGCCCAGACCCATCGCGGCCAGACCAATCGTGACCAGCGCGCCAAAGAAATCTACAAATACCGCGCCGAGGCTGCCGGCCAAAAAGGTCAGCACAAAGGTGCCCACGCCCACCTGGGCAGCAGCGCTCCACTCCTGACGAAAAGCTTCACCCACTCGCCGGCCGATTTCCTCTCCAATCGCAACCCAGCCAAACAGCACCGCCAGCCCCACCACCAGCACCAGCAGAATCGCAACCGGAATAAGGAAGATGGTGACCGCCAGGAAGAGCGTCAGGGGGAATAGGGCAATCAGCGCCAACAGGCCGAGGCCGCCCGAAACCAGCGGCTGGCCCACTAGCGCGCGTCGGGTGCGCTGAACCTGTTGGGGCATAAACACGCTGACCACCACCGCCAACGCGGCAAACACCATCGAGCGCAGCAGGAACCAGAAGCCCTGCACAACCGGCGAGAACACCAGCCCCAGAGTTTCCAGCGGAGCGGGCGCTACCGGGGACTGGGGTACGGGCGGCACATCCGGCACGGAAGGCGCTGAAGGAGCCGCAGGCACGGGCGGCACATCCGGGATATCCACCCGCAAGGGCAGGAACTCGGTCACAATCTGGCCGCGCACTACCGCTTCCGGGGCACGCGTAACCACCGAGGCCGGAGCCACCAGATCCCCTTCAATAATGACGGTTTCCGAGAGGCGCACCACGCCACCCACTGCAATCATGCTGCCTGAAATGGTGCCGTCAACGCTCACCGTCCCGCCGAGGACGACGATGTCGCCCACCAGCAGCGAGCCTTCTTCAAGCGAGACCACCCCGCCCAGCACCAGCAGGCTGCCAGAATGGGTTTCGTCGGCGGCCAGCGCGAATGTGCCCCCCGCGATGATGCGGTCATCCTGCCAGGGGGCGCCGCTGCCAGCCGCCTGGGCGGGTGCCGGCCCGGCAGCCAGAACCAGCGCCAGCAACGCCGCCAGAATCAATTTCATTTTTTTCATAATCTCACTCCGCGCGCCAATGCGAACTCGCGTAAACCGGAAAAACTCCAGGCAGCCACAGCCGCCAGCAGCGCCAGCAGGCCGGAAAGCGCCCCGGCCGGGAGGAAATCCGGCAGGAACTGGAGAATAGAGGCCAGAACTGAAACATAGGTGACAAGCTGCGAGAACCAGCCCGCCATCACGTTCAGGATTTCAAAAAATAATGGCAGCGGGTTGGCAAACAACGGCCAGAGCAGCCAGAGCAGGGCCACCGCCACCAGTAGCGCCAGCCCCAGCCACAGCGCCGCAACCAGCAGCGCCTGACGGCGGGCCTCGGCGGCCCGCTGGGCGGCCAACCGCAACCTGAAACGGCCTACAAACCCAGCCGCCGGAGCCGCTTCGCCAGCCCGGGCAAAAGTAGTCTGGATCTCATGCCAGATTTTTTCAAATTCGTTTTCAGCGATAGGCGGGTGATTCATGGGTGTTCCTTTCCACATGCAGGGTCAGCCGTGGTTCATCGTCCAGCCACACATCCGCCAACTCACGGCGGGCACGGTGCAAACGGCTTTTTACTGCGCTTACGGTCAGATCCAGACTTTCAGCAATTTCTTCGTACGAGTAGTCGTACCAGTACCGCAGGATGACGGCATTGCGGTCTACCGCGGGCAGGCCAGCCAGCAGGCTCTGAACACGGGCCTGGTGCTCGCCCTGGGCGACCTGGCTCTCCAGGCTCGGCAATCCATCATCCAGGTCAGGGTTTGGC
>CAZEQN010000083.1:9582-10321 GCA_964514335.1 uncultured Anaerolineaceae bacterium | reverse complement strand
AGTAGTCGGGATCCACCGCGACCTCGCCCGATCCCCGGCCCGGCGCGGCCTGCCACTGCTCGGTCGCCCGGAGCTCGACCGGCGGCCCGCCGCCCACCGTCACCCGCACCGGCAGGTCGAACCCCGGCACCGCCTCGGCCCAGCGATAGGACAGCGTGTCACCGGTGAGGCGGTACTCCAGCACCGGGATCTTCGTCGTCGTCAGGTACTGGGCGAACAGCTTCGAGAAATCCCGTCCCGCCGCGCTAACAGAGTCCCTCGCTGGGAAATAATCACCCCCCTCCGCCCTTTACAACCCCCCGCACCCGGCGCGAAATCCCCCAAAATCTGGTATACCCTGTCTGAAAAGAAGGAGACCCCATGCTCACCAACGAAATGCTCTGGCGCCAATTCGGCGTTGCCATCGACATGCTCGGCGATGCCCTGCAAAACTGCCCGGACGACCTGTGGCAGACCCAGCTCTGGGCCGACGAGCCCGACCAGTTTGTCGCCCAGGGTTTCTCCACCTTCTGGTACCTCGGCTATCACACCCTCTTCTGGCTCGACCTCTACCTGACCGGCGCCGAAGAAGGCTTCGCCCCGCCCGCGCCGTTTGACCTGGTGGAAATGCACCCCGGCGAAAGCCTGCCGCGCGTCTACACCCGTGCCGAACTGCTCGGCTACCTGGCCCTCTGCCGCCAGCGCACCAAGGAGGCCATCTACGCCCTCACGCCGGAGTCCGCCAGCCGCCCCTGCACCT
>CAZEQN010000083.1:4795-9572 GCA_964514335.1 uncultured Anaerolineaceae bacterium | reverse complement strand
ACAGTATGCGCCACGTGCAGGAACATGCCTCGCAGTTGCTCATGTTCCTCGGCCAGAAAAATCCCTCCGCCGCCACCTGGCGCAGCCGCGCCGAAGCCTGACCGCGAGGCCCGGCCATGATTCTCAAATTCACCAGCACCCTGATTGAATGGCGCGGCCCGGCGCCGTTTGTCTTCGCCCCTGTACCACAGGACGAGAGTGAGATGATTGAAGAAGTCTCCCACCTCATCACCTACGGCTGGGGCGCCATCCCCGCACACATTCGCATCGGCAATACGGATTATGAAACCGCCCTCTTTCCCAAAGACGGTATTTACCTTGTGCCGGTCAAAGTCGCCATCCAGAAAGCCGAAAACGTGAAGGTCGGCGATACCGTTGACGTGCGCCTCGAACTGCGCATCTGACATCCACCCTGTTTTCCGCGGACAGATTGTCTGTCCTTCCCGGTTTAGTCGCCCTTGCCCGCGGCGCCTTGGATTCCCACTGTCAAACCGAAATATCTCGCCCTTACCCGCGCCTAACACCCTCCCGGGCATGCGAAGATGTCCTGCCTCCGCGTCTACCTGTATACCTGTATGCCCATTCATCCCCCCCACTCTGATAAAATAACCCCCATGTACAACGACGATACCGAACTGCTCTTCCCCAGCCGCGTCATCCCTGAACTGGCCGGCGAGCGCGGCCCGCAATGGGATGAACTCCTCAAACGCGTCGCCGCCCTCCCGCCGGACCACCCCGAACACCTCGCCTTCGTCCTGATGATGGTCAAGCTCAACGGCTGTACCTCCTGCAACTCCGATTCCTTCCGCGCCATGCGCGGCTGCACCCAGTGCGCCCTCCAGAACGTCAAACGCCTCAAGGGCGACGATACCGACCTGCTCAAGCTCTACGACAAGGCCCGCAAGGAAACCGACAAATTCGCGCCGTAAATCGGCGACTGCATTGAAAGGCAATTTCTCTGATGACTGAACCCACTCTCGACCAAATCACCGCCGCCCTGGCCGCTGTTCAGGAGCCAGCGCTCGAAAAAAGCCTGCTTGAAACCGGCCTGCTGCGCGACCTTCAAATCCAGGGCGGCCAGCTTTCCCTCACCCTGGCCCTCATTTCCCCCGCCCACCCGCACCAGGCCGAGATGGAAGCCAGCCTCGAAAAAGCCGCCCTGGCCGTGCCCGGCGTAAAAAGCGTGAACATCAACACCGTGCTGGCCGTGCCCGCTGACCCGCGCTTGCAGGGCGTTGGACGGGCGGATATCAAGACCGTCATCGCCGTTGCCTCCGGCAAGGGCGGCGTGGGCAAAAGCACCGTGGCGGTCAACCTCGCCGTGGCCCTCGCCCAGGCCGGCGCGTCCGTCGGTCTGCTGGATGCCGACGTCTACGGCCCCAACATCCCGACCATGATGGGCGCGCCCGGCCTGCCGCCCGTCACCGACCAGACCAACATCCCCCCGGCGGTGGCGCACGGCGTCAAGCTCATGTCCATCGGTTTCATGGTCAAGAAAGAACAGCCCATCGTCTGGCGCGGCCCCATGTTGCACACCGCCATTCGCCAGTTCACCCAGGACGTGGATTGGGGTCAGTTGGACTATCTCGTCGTGGACCTGCCGCCCGGCACCGGCGATGCCCAGCTAAGCCTCGCCCAGACCTTGAGCGTCACCGGCGGCGTCATCGTCACCCTGCCGCAGGCCGTCTCGCTCGAAGATGCCCGCCGCGGCCTGGAGATGTTCCGCCAGTTGTCCATCCCCATCCTCGGCGTGGTTGAGAACATGAGCTATCTGGAAATGCCGGATGGTTCGCGCATGGATATCTTCGGCACCGGCGGCGGCCAGAAAATGGCCGGCGAAGCCGCCGTGAACTTTATTGGCTCTATTCCGCTGGACCCCAACGTCCGCATCGGCGGCGATAGCGGCACGCCCATCCTGCTCGCCCAGCCCCAGAGCGCGGTCGCGGCCGCCCTGCGCGCCATCGCCGCCGAGGCCGCCCTGCGCGCCAGCATCCTTGCGCTGGAAAGCCAGTCCAACACCGTGCCCATCAGCATTGTGGGCTAGCAAAATGGTTGTCATTGCGAGGAGGCGTAGCCATGAAGGGATCTCGCGCACAGAAAACCAGATTGCTTCGCTGGCAAATGCCTGCGGCATTTGCTTAAGAGTTGGGCAACGCCCAACTCCATGCGCTCGCAATGACAAAGTCCTTTTTGTTAGCCACTACCTCATTATGCACTCCCCGCGGCCAGGGTGCGGCACAAATCCCCGCCTTGCCGTATAATTAACGGAAATTCAGACAATATCGGTCACCAAACCGTTTAAGGAACTTATGGACAAAACCATTGTCGGTATCCGCTTTCAGAAAATAGGCAAACTCTATCATTTTGACGCCTCGCGCGAGCCAGACCTGCGCCCCGGCGACTTCGCCGTGGTGGAAACCACCCGCGGCATCCAGCTCGGCCAGGTCATGGGCATCATCGCCGACCCGCCCAAACCGCCCAAGGGCACCTGGAAACACATTAGCCGCAAGGCCACACCCCAGGACCTTGTCATTCGCGAGAGCCTCGGCCAGAAGGAAATTGAGCTGATGGTCGCCGCCCGCGCCGCCGCCGCCGAACTCAAATACGAAGGCCTCAAAATCGTCAAAGCCGAATTCAACTTTGACGGCAAGACCGTGGCCCTGCTTTACAACACCGCCGATGAGAATGCTGAACCCAACCTCGGCAAGCTGCGCGCCGCCCTCAAAAAAGAATATCCTGACCTCAACCTGGAATTTCGCCGCATCGGCCCGCGCGACGTCGCCAAGGTCATTGGCGGCATGGGCGCCTGCGGGCTTGCCAGCCGCTGCTGCTCCACCTTCCTGACCGAGTTCAGCCCCATCAGCATCAAGATGGCCAAGGCCCAGGGTATCTCGCTCGACCCGGCCGAAATCACCGGCATGTGCGGCCGCCTGCGCTGCTGCCTGATTTACGAATACGAACAGTATGTCGAAGCCCGCAAAATCCTGCCCAAGCGCGGCAAGAAGGTCGTCACCCCGCTGGGGCCGGCCTATGTGCTGGATAGCATCCCCCTCAAAGATTCGGTCATCGTGCGGCTGGAAGACGAAACCGGCACCCGGGCCGAGTTCCTTAAGCACGAACTCGAACCCTGGGATGAACTGGAAGCCCTGCGCCGCAAGAGCGAAGGCGCCTGCGACAAGCACGATAGCGGCGGCTGCAACTGCGGCAAAGGCGAAGCGAAAGCGGAAGGCAGCGAACCGCCCGCCACCGACGACTAGCAAAACCAACCATACGGCGGGCCACCCAGTCCGCCGTATTTTTATCCACCGCCAGACCACCCGGCCAAGGAGACCCTGATGCCTGATTTTGTGAAAGAAGCCGAAGACCTGTTTGAGTACACCCAGGCCCTGCGCCGTGACTTCCACAGGCACCCTGAACTCGGTTTTCAGGAATTCCGCACCGCCGGCATCGTCGCTAAAGAACTGAACGCCCTCGGCCTGGAAGTCAGCACCGGCATCGCTGAAACCGGCGTGGTCGCCCTGATTGAAGGCGGCAAACCCGGCCCGGTGGTGCTCTGCCGCTTTGATATGGACGCCCTGCCGATTACCGAAGAAACCGGGCAGGACTACGCCAGCCAGACCAACGGCGTGATGCACGCCTGCGGGCATGACGGCCACACCGCCATCGGCCTGACGGTCGCCAAATTATTGCACAACCACCGCGCCGACCTGGCCGGGACGGTCAAGCTCGTCTTCCAGCCCGCCGAAGAAGGCCTGGGCGGGGCCGAGCGCATGGTCAAGGAAGGCGTGCTGCAAAACCCGCGCCCGGATTACTCGCTCTCGCTGCATCTCTGGAACGAGAAGCCCCTCGGTCAGTTGGGCATCACTCCCGGCCCAGCCATGGCCGCCGCCGAATCGTTTGACATCGTCGTGACGGGCAAGGGCGCGCATGGCGCCGCCCCGCATCAGGGCCTTGACCCGGTGCTGGCCGCCGCCCACATCATCACCGCCCTGCAAACCATTGTCAGCCGCAACGTCCACCCGCTGGAAGCCGCCGTGGTCAGCGTAACCGCCATTGACGGCGGCACGGCTTACAACGTCATCCCGCCCAAAGTCAGCATGAAGGGCACCATCCGCTCGTACCTGCCGGAAGTGCGTGAACTCGTCCACCGCCGCTTTGCCGAAGTGGTTTCCGGCGTGGCAACCAGCCTCGGCTGCGAGGCCACCTGGAACATCTTTGACATGACCCCGGCCGTCATTAATGATGAAGGGCTGGCTATGCGCGTGCGCGACGTAGCCCAGGCCCTGCTGCCGCAGGACAGCGTGGACACCACCTACCGCACCATGGGCGCCGAAGACATGGCCTACATGATGCAGGACATCCCCGGCTGCTATTTCTTCGTTGGCTCGGCCAACCCGGAAGAAGGGCTGGACTACGGCCACCATCACCCCAAATTTGACTTTGACGAGCGCGTGATGCCCAAAGCCGCCGCCCTGATGGCCGCCGCCGCCGCCGATTTCTTGAAATAACCGCCGCGTACCTTTTGACCCTTTTCTCTCGACAGTTTCTCCGGAACTATTCCACACGGATTAAGGAGCAACCATGAAACGTCAAATCGTCTGGCTCATCTGTTTCACTCTTATCCTTGCCGCCTGCGCCCCCAACGTGCAGTCGGCTGGCCCTACCGCCGCGCCGCAGGCCGCCCCCCCCCAACCCCCCCCCCCAGAAGAGGGCCCCCCCCCCCCAGCCCCCCCCCCCCCCCCCCCCCCCCCCCCCTACCCGCCGGGGGCGTACGGGC
>CAZEQN010000083.1:2168-4785 GCA_964514335.1 uncultured Anaerolineaceae bacterium | reverse complement strand
CCACTGAAGCGGCCGCCGCGCCCGAAGCCGCCCCCACCACGCCGCCCGCCGCTCCTTCCGAGCCGTGGACTTCGGTCCGGGCCGACTGGCCGCTGTTCGCCAATTTTGCCGTCGTGGACGACGCCCAATATTATGGCGTGCCCTATCTCTACGAACTGGCCAATGAAGGCTACACCGAAGCCGACTATGCCCAGCCCTATCGCCTGGAGCACACCATTGAAATCAGCACCCTCAAAATGGCCTTCCTCGGTTTTGGCTGGTGCGCCAGCGACGAAGCCACCCTGGCCGCCAACCTGGCGCAGATGCAAACCGCGTTTCTGCTCAATGGCGAGGCCATTCCCGCCGAGTTCCTGCACGTTCTTGACTTTGGCGACCCGGCCTCCGGCGTCTGCACCGAATGGGTCGCCCTCGCCTCGGACTGGCCGGCCGGTGAGTATGTTGTTGAAATCACCTACACCATGCTCGCCGAGGTGAACGACGGTACGGCCACCTTCCTGGCTGGCGACTATACCGATGTCTACAACATCTCCGTGTCGCCTGAAACCACCGAATTTGCGGGGCAGACCTTTGGCCGCCAGCGCGAGATCGTCGCCGCTTTTGCCAGCGGCGAAGTGCCGCCGCTCTTTTTCCTGGCCGCCGAAGAATACGGCGACGAGGATTATTACACGCCCGGCATCCTGACTTACACCGTTGAAGTCCCGGCCAGCCAGCCCGCCCTGCTCACTGCCGGCTGGTGCGCCCTGGATTGGGAAACGCTCTACGGCAACCTGGACTACCTCACACCGCTGTTGGAAATTAATGGGCAGGAAATCGGCCGCGCCCACCGCACCACGGTCTACTTTGAAAATGGCGATAGCCGCTGTGCCGTCGTGGCGGCCCTCATCACAGCCTGGTCGCCGGGCGACTACACCGCCCGCACCGTCATCACCGCCGCCGAGAGCATCAATGATGGTGAAAGAGATTACCCGGCGGGCGAATACTCCGATGAGTACACAATTACCGTAACGCCCTGACCCGGCTGTCATTGCGAGGCGAGTTTTACCCGCCGAAGCAATCTCCTGCGCTGGATTGGAGATTGCTTCGGCGGACTTTGTCCACCTCGCAATGACAAACGCTTCTTTCCCTGCCCCTCCGGCTGGCCTGTGCTTTTGGGCAGTCAGGGTAGAATAGCCCCATGAACCCGGAAGACCTCAAGCGCGTCCCTGACCTCACCGAACCGCCCAAACGCGTCGTCTCGCTGGTGCCGTCCATGACCGAGTCGCTCTTTGCGCTCGGCTTTGGCTCCAGCGTGGTGGGCATCACCGATTACTGCATCTACCCCGAAGCCCAGGTGGCCGGCCTGCCGCGCCTCGGCGGCACGAAGAACCCGGACATCAGCCGCCTGCTGGCCCTGCGCCCCGACCTCGTGATGGCCAATCAGGAAGAGAACACCCCCGCCGCCATTGAAGCCATCCTCGCCGCCGGTGTGCCCGTCTGGCTGACCTTCCCGCTCACGGTCGATGAAGCCATTGACGACCTGCGCAAACTGCTGGCCGTTTACCATACCGACAAACCCGCCCTGCACATCAACAGCCTGCAAATGGCCCTCGATTGGGCGCGCGCCGCCGCCGTAGACCAGCCGCCCACGCCCTATTTCTGCCCGATCTGGCAGCAGGGCGAAGACATGGACACCTGGTGGATGACTTTCAACCGCCACACCTACATGGACAGCCTGCTGGCGGTCTTTGGCGGCCAGAACATCTTCGCCGAGCGTGAGCGCCGCGCGTCTCTCGCCGCCGACCTCGGTCAGGAATCCGGCCCGCCCGCCGAGGGCGACCGCCGCTACCCGCGCGTCGGCCAGGCCGAAGTCATCGCCGCCGAGCCGCAACTGGTGATTTTGCCCAGCGAACCCTTCGTCTTCACCGCCGAGCATCTCCAGTCCGTCCGCAACCTGCTGGCCTTCACCCCGGCCGGCAAGTCTGGCCGCCTGCGGCTGGTGGATGGCTCCCTGCTCACCTGGCCCGGCGTGCGCCTCGGCAAAGCCCTGCAGGAACTTCCGGCCCTCTTCCCGACTTTTGAGTAGGTATCTGAAAGGCAGCCCAGCATGTACATAGACCCCAACACCGGCGGCATCCTCTTTCAGGCGCTGGCCGTCATCCTCACCACCGCCACCGGCTTCGTGATGATTTTCTATGGCCGCATCAAGCTCTTCATCGCCCGCCTGCGCCGCAAGAACCAGCCGCCGGAAGACGAATCCTAAACTCATCCTCCATCCGCCCGCCGCATGAAAAGTTTCCTGATTGGCCTGGATGCCTTCGACCCCGGCCGCTTTGAGTCGTTGCTGGGGCAGGGGCAGTTGCCCCACTTTGAAGCCTTCCTGAAGGACGGCCACTACCGCCGTTTAGCCGTCAGCAACCCGCCCCAGAGCGAAGTGTCCTGGACCAGCATCGCCACCGGCCTCAACCCCGGCGGGCATGGCATGTTCGACTTCGTCCACCGCGACCCGGCCACCTACGCTCTCTACCCCAGCCTGCTTCCTCTTAAAGATGGCCCGCTCGGCCCGCAGTTCGCGCCGCCCCACGCCGCCCGCACCCTGTTTGATGCCGCCCTCGAGGATGGCTACCCTGCCACCGCCCAG
>CAZEQN010000083.1:0-2158 GCA_964514335.1 uncultured Anaerolineaceae bacterium | reverse complement strand
GGTGGCCGGCCGCTTTCCCGGCCCGCCCCGCCTCGCCCCTGCACTCCATCCCCGGTCTCGGCACGCCGGACATTCACGGTCAGTTTGGTGTCGGCACGCTGCTCACCGCCGACCTCCCGGCCGCGGCCGCCATCCAGAAAACCACGCTTGACGCACTCGAACCGGCCGCCGGCGGCTACCGCGGCCGCCTGCCCGGCCCGCGCCGCAAAAACGGCGAACAGCCCTGGCTGGCGGTCGAACTCGCGCCCCAGGGCGGGCAGGTCGCCCTCACGGTCGGCAAAAACCGCTTCACGCTGGCCCCCGGCCAGTGGTCGCCGGTCATGGAGCTGACCTTCCCCGGCGGCCTGCTGGGCGGCGTGCGCTGCGTCACCCGCGCCATCGTGCGGCTATTACCTGCCCCGCAGGTCTATTTCCTGCCGTTGCAACTGCACCCGCTGGCCGCGCCCTGGCCGTATGCCGCCCCGGCCGATTTCATCCGCCGCGTCTGGAAACGGCGCGGCCCTTTCCTAACCCTCGGCTGGCCGCAGGACACCACCGGCCTCGACCAGGGCATCCTCAACGATGGCGAATTCCTCGCCCTGTGCGATGACATACTCGCCACCCGTGAGCGCATCCTGCTGGATGAACTGGCCGACTTCCGCCAAGGCGTGCTCGCCAGCGTCTTTGACACCCTCGACCGCGTCCAGCACATGTTCTGGCGCGACCAGCCCGAGGTTGTGGACGCCTGGTACCGCAAACTGGATGGCCTGCTCGGCCGCCTGCGGGCCGCCGCCCCGCCGGACGCCCGCACCGTCATTGTCTCTGACCACGGCTTTGCGCCTTACGACCACAAAGTCCACCTCAACCGCTGGCTGCTGGGACGCGGCTACCTGGCTGCCCCGCCTGCTGCCACCGATTTAGCCGCCGCCGACTGGCCGCGCAGCCGCGCCTATGCCCTCGGCCTCAACAGCCTGTACCTCAACCTGCGCGGCCGTGAAGGGCAGGGCGTGGTCGAACCGGCCGACGAGGCCGCCCTGCTGGAAAGCCTGACCCGCGACCTGCTGGCCTGGCGCGGGCCGGACGGCCGGGCGGTGGTACAGTCGGTGGCGACGCGTGCCGAGGCCCTGCACGGCCCGCTGGCGGCGTTAGGGCCAGACCTGCTTATCGGCTATGCCCCCGGCGCCCGCGCCAGTTCCGAAACCGGGCAGGGGCAGTGGGGCGCGGTCGAACTGGAGCCCAACCGCGACCACTGGGGCGCCGACCATTGCATAGACCCCGCCGCTGTGCCTGGCGTGTTGCTCGCCAACGCCGGTCTGGAAGACCTGCCGCACCCGTCTTACCTTGACCTGCCCGAACTTGTCCTCGCCCGCCGCTATACGCCGCGCCCCGGGCCGCTGCCCGCCGGCCTGGCCGCCGACCAGCAGGCCATCGAAGACCGCCTCAAAGGCCTCGGTTATTTGTAACCATGCGCATAGCCGTAAACCCACTGCAACAAACTCTCGCCTCCCAATCCTGCACCTGCTAGTGCTTAGCGGATTTCGGATTAAATCAGCAGAATTCGGGGTACAATCCCGTAATTAAGCT
The DNA here is from genome assembly GCA_964514335.1 of uncultured Anaerolineaceae bacterium. Taxonomy (GTDB): domain Bacteria; phylum Chloroflexota; class Anaerolineae; order Anaerolineales; family UBA11579; genus SCUK01. The sequence goes on along the minus strand of CAZEQN010000083.1, from coordinate 595 downwards.
TGTGCTGGCTTCCTGAAAGCCGGGGCAATGGGTGTGAGGAGGCTCGAAGCGCATGACGATTGGATTTCGCCTGATTGTAGTGGCCGCTCTGTTACTGGGCGGCGTAATGGTTCCCGCCGCGCCAGCCGCGGCCCAGCCCGCCGACCTGATTTCCCCGGAACCCTATTTGAACGCCGATGGCACGCTGAACATACCAGCGGATGTCAGCGGCAGTCTCGACCTGGCGGGTTGGGACGTGACCCTCGACCCGCAGCGCGGGGCGGTGTTTGCGCCTGCTGTCGCGCCGGCCACGGCCACACTTGGCGCGTGGACCTCGCTGGGCGGGGCCGGTACCGGATTGAGTGGGCTCGCACGCGCGTTGCTCATGGATGGCGGCACGCTGTATGCGGGTGGGGCTTTCACGGATGCCGGCGGCGACGCGGATGCCGACCAAATCGCCAAATTCGAAGGCGGGGGGTGGTCTTCGCTGGGCGGGGCTGGCACCGGTCTGAATGACTCCGTCGGTGCCTTGCTCCTCGATGGCGGCACGCTGTACGCCGGCGGGAACTTTACAGATGCCGGGGGGGATGCAGATGCCGACCGCATCGCCAAATAC
>CAZEQN010000082.1:9175-10332 GCA_964514335.1 uncultured Anaerolineaceae bacterium | reverse complement strand
GCCACGAAATAGCCGGAAGAGCCTAGATTGCATGCTCCTTGGCAGTACAACTTCCCTTAAAGCCCGCTCCTGCTTTTCCGCCTTTTCCGCCTTTGCCAGGCTTGCCTCCTCCTCCTTTTGCTCCCCCGCCCCCCCCCAAACCGGCACGATTAATTTTTCCCCCGGCGACCCGGGCCTTGAAATTGATGTGGATGCCGCTGTGCTGGTCATCAGCAATGCCATGTTCTCCCCTGACCGGCGCAGTATAGACCTGCCCGTCCAGCGCACCAGCGCCAGCCGCCCTTCCTTCCAAAATCTGGAGATCTTTCTCCAGCAAACCATCAGCGCCTCGGGCTATGATGGCATCGCCAGCGTGTACCTGCTGGACCTGCAATCCCAGCAGGAATTGTATTTCATCACCAACAACGGCGTGCCCATTTCCACCACCCCCGACCTGGCCTTCACCGCCTCCAGCACCATCAAAATCCCCATCATGATTTCGGCTTTTCGGCGTCTCACAGAAGACTCCAGCCCGGAGGCCTTTAACCTGCTGGCGGGCATGATTGAAGACTCCGGTAATGACCCCGCCGACTGGCTGATGGAACAATTCATTGACCCCAATCGCGGCCCACTGGTCGTCACCGCCGATATGCAGGAACTCGGTCTCACAAACACCTTTCTGGCCGGGCACTTCCGCCCCGGCTCGGTATTGCTGCAACGCTTCACCACCCCCGGCAACTCACGCACCGATGTGACCATCAGCCGTGACCCTTACAACCAGACCACCCCGCTCGAGATGGGCATGTTGCTGGAGGATATCTACCAATGTTCCCAGACCGGCGGCGGCGCGCTGGCAGCAGTCTTCCCCGGCGAAATCACCCAGGCCGAATGTGAGCAAATGCTGGAGCACCTCTCGCGAAATTTTGTGCCCTTCCTGATTGCTGCCGGCGCCCCCGAAGGCACCCGCATTGCCCACAAGCATGGCTGGGTCACTAACCTTAACGGTGAAATCACCACCATCGGCGACGCCGCCATTGTTTTCACCCCCAGCGGCAACTACATTCTGGTCATCTTCTTCAATCATCCTGTCCAGTTGGTCTGGGACCCGATATCCACCCTGATTTCTGACCTCGCCCGCCTCGTCTACAACTACTACAACATCAGCCAGTAACCGCCCA
>CAZEQN010000082.1:8712-9165 GCA_964514335.1 uncultured Anaerolineaceae bacterium | reverse complement strand
CATCTTCAGCAACTTGCCCCAGAACGCCCAGAACACAAATTTTCCTGGCGGCATTTTCAGCGAACCTGCCGCCATCCCCGCCAGGTCAAAAAACGGGTTGGGGATGAACGCCAGCGTCGCAATCGTCAGCGGGCCATTGCGTTGCATCCAGCCTTGCAGACGGTCATAGACGGCCGCCTTTTCCAGTACCGCCTGCCCGCTGTAGCCCGCCAGATAGCCGGAGAGTTCGCCCAGCGCCGCCCCCGCCGCCGCCCACAGCGCCACCCAGAACGGGTTGAAACGCGCCCCAAAACTGAAAACCAGCAACAGCCCGGGGGCCGGCAGGATGACAGTCGCATTCGAGATAATAGAAAAGATGAAAATGCCCGGATAGCCATAATTGCCCAGGCGCTCCGCCTGCTCTTCCGGCAGCAGAAATATCCCCACACTCACCGCCACCACCAATAGCAAAGC
>CAZEQN010000082.1:0-8702 GCA_964514335.1 uncultured Anaerolineaceae bacterium | reverse complement strand
GGGTCTTTTGTTGTTCTGGGGCCTCGGCGTTCAGGCCGGCCGCCTATTCTTCCACGATGGTGACGGAAATCAGCGAAGTGCCGCCCTTAATCGCCATCAGGGTATCTTCACCGGCGGTCAATTCGCCAAAGACGGCGTGCTTGCCATCCAGCCACGGCGTATCCAGGTGAGTGATGAAGAACTGCGACCCGTTGGTATTCGGGCCAGCATTCGCCATCGAAAGGATGCCCCGCTTGCTGTGCTTGAGGCTGCTGTCAAACTCATCCTCGAAGCGGTAGCCCGGGCCGCCGCGGCCGCTGGCCGTGGGGTCGCCCCCCTGCACCATGAAATCATCAATCACGCGGTGAAAGGTGGTGTCATCATAAAAACCTTCCCGCGCCAGAAACACAAAATTATTCACGGTGCGCGGCGTCTTCGCCGCGAACAGCACCAGCGTCATCTCGCCAACGCCGGTCTTTAGGATTGCGGTGTACTTCTTGGCCGGGTCAATCGTCATCGCCGGCGGGGCGCTCCACTGCTTGTCAGTTGCCATCGGGGTCGTTCCTTTCAGGGTTGATTGGGTTAGCGTTGTTCAGAGACTTCCACCAGTTGCCCCACGCCGTCGTACCCGCGCAGCAGGGCTTCAATCCGGGCCGTGACCATATCCAGCGCCACCTGATTGTAGCCGCCTTCCGGGATGATGACATCCGCGTAGCGTTTGGAGGGTTCCACAAATTCAAGGTGCATCGGGCGCACGGTATTTTGGTACTGCGCCAGCACTGATTCGGTCGTACGGCCGCGCTCGTGAATGTCGCGTTCCAGCCGCCGTATCAGTCGGATGTCGGCATCTGTATCCACAAAGATTTTCACATCAAACCGCTTAAGCAGTTCCGGCTCGGCAAAAATCAAAATACCTTCTACCAGAATTACCGGGTTGGCCGCCACCGGAATGCACTCCGCCGTGCGGGTGTGGGTGGTGAAGTCATAAATCGGCAGTTCCACCGGCTCGCCGCGCTTGAGCTGGTCCACATGTTCAATCATTAACGCTGTATCCAGCGAATGCGGGTGGTCGAAGTTCACCGCCGCCCGCTGCACTGGCGGCAGGCCGCTCAAATCCTTGTAATACGCATCGTGCGGCAGGTACGAAACGCGGTGCCGCCCAACGGCTTCCAGAATCGCATTCGCCACCGTAGTCTTGCCCGACCCGGTGCCGCCAGCGATGCCAATCACAAGGGGGTTTGTGGCGCGGCTCATGCCCCGATTATAATGCAGCCACCATGCCCCTCTCGCCCTACGCTGAAAACCCCGCCGCACTGCTGCAACGGCTGATTCAGTTCAACACCACCAACCCGCCCGGCAACGAGGGCGAGTGCGCCGCCTTCATCGCCAGCCTATTGGCCGAGGCGGGCCTCACGCCCCAAATCATCGCCAAGGACCCGGCCCGCCCCAATCTCATGGCGGTGTTGCCCGGCCGCGGCCTCGCTCCGCCCCTGCTGCTCTACGGCCACATGGATGTCGTCCCCACCGTCGGCCAACAATGGACGCATGACCCGTTCAGCGGCTCCGAGATTGACGGGTTTATCTGGGGGCGCGGCGCGGTGGATATGAAAGGCCCGCTGGCGATGCTGCTGGCGGCTTTCCTGCGGATGGCCGCTGCCCCCCAGCCCCCCGCTGGCGACCTGCTCTTTCTGGCCGTCAGCGATGAGGAAGTCAGCGGGGCAATGGGTGCCGAGTTCCTCACCACCGAGCATCCGGATTTGTTCAAAGGGGTACAGCATGCCATCGGGGAGTTTGGCGGCTTCAACCTGGAGTTCGCCGGACAGCGTTTTTACCCGATTCAGGTCGCTGAAAAGCAGGGCTGCGGCATCGTTTTTCATGTAAGCGGCCCGGGCGGGCACGGCTCGCAGGTGGTGCACGGCACGGCCGCCGCCACCCTGGGCGCGCTGCTCACCGCGCTGGAACGCCGCCGCCCGCCCCTGCATGTCACCCCCGCCCTGCGCCAGATGGTCAGCGCCCTGGCGGCTGAACTGCCCGCCCCGCACGCGCTGGGCCTCCGCGCTCTGCTCGTGCCGGGGCTGAACCGCGCCGCCCTGCGCGCCCTGCCGCCCACCGCCCGCCGCGTCTTCGCGCCGCTGCTGCAAAACACCCTCAACACCACCATTCTCAATGGCGGCAATGCCGTCAATGTCATTCCAACAGAAATTACCGTGCAGACGGATGTGCGCCTGCTGCCCGGCCACACCGCCGAGGGGTTTCTGGCGGGGCTGACGCCGCACCTGCCGCCCAATGTGCGCGCTGAAATTGTGTATAACAGCCCCAACCCGGCCGCCGCTCCGGATTTGGCGCTGTTTGACCAACTGGCGGCCGGCCTGCGCCGCGCTGACCCCACCGGTGCGCCCGTGCCGTGGTTCCTCTCGGCGGTGACGGACGCGCGCTTCTTTAACCGGCTGGGCATCCAGACCTATGGCTTTACGCCAATGCAGTTCCCGGACGGGCTGGACTTCGCCAGTTTCATCCACGCCCCGGACGAACGCATTCCGCTGGCGGCGGTGCATTTCGGGGCCGATATTCTGACGCAGGTATTGCATGACTATCACTAACGCCGCCGAAACAAAAGGCCCCGCCGCGGGGTGGGCAGGGCCAGCCGTGAGCCACCAGAGGGATTCGAACCCTCGACCTAACGATTACGAATCGTTTGCTCTACCAACTGAGCTATGGTGGCGCTAGCAGATTAACGCCCGGATTATACCAACCATCCCCCACTCTCACAAGCCAATGACCGCCAACGCCTCCACCCAGCCCCTGCGCATCGCCATGCTGTCTTACCATACCTGCCCGCTGGCGGTGCTGGGCGGCAAGGATACCGGCGGCATGAATGTGTATGTGCGTGAACTGACGCGCCAACTGGGGCGGCAGCGGGTGCATGTGGATGTCTTCACCCGCTCGCAGGATGCGCACGTGCCACACGTCATCCATGACCTCGGCTTTGGCAACCGGGTGGTGCACATCCCGGCCGGGCCGGAGATTCCGCTGGGCAAGGCCGACCTGGCGGAGCACCTGCCGGAGTTTGCCGCCAATATCCAGGATTTTGCGGCCCGCAAACGCCAGACCTATGACCTGATTCACAGCCATTACTGGATGTCCGGCATCGCCGCCATCGAGCTGCAAAAGGCGTGGGGCGCGCCCATCATCCATATGTTTCACACCCTGGGGCTGATGAAGAACCGGATTGCGCGGGCGGGCGAGGCGGAGGGCGATTACCGCATCCGCGGCGAGCGGGCGGTGCTGGCGGCAGCCGAGCGCATTGTGGCGGCCACGCCCGCCGAGCTGGCGCAACTCCAGTGGCTGTACGAGGCGCGCACCGAGCGCATTCAGGTTATCCCGCCCGGGGTGGACCTTTCGCACTTTTACCCGATTCCGCAGGATGAGGCGCGGGCATATATTGGAGCCGAGGACAAGGACAAAATCCTGCTGTTCGTGGGGCGCATCGAGCCGCTGAAGGGCATTGATACGCTCATCCGGGCGGTGGCGGATTTGCGGGGGCGCGGCCTGCTGGAACGGCATAACCTGTGTTTGGCGATTATCGGCGGGGAGGCGGGCGATAGTGAGGAGGCGGCCAATGCGGAACTGGTGCGGCTGCGGGCGCTGGCGCACGAACTGGAGCTGGGCGACCTGATTAATTTCCTGGGCAAGCGCGGGCAGGACAGCCTGCCCTATTATTATTCGGCGGCGGATGTGGTGGTGGTGCCATCCCATTATGAGTCGTTTGGCATGGTGGCGCTGGAGGCGATGGCCTGCGGCACGCCGGTGGTGGCTTCGCAGGTGGGTGGGCTGGCCTATCTGGTGCAGGATGGCGAGACGGGCTACCATGTGCCGGACCAGGAGAGCGCCACATTGGCCGACCGGCTGGCGCGGTTGCTGGATGAGCCGCCGCTGCGCGCCCTGATGGGGGTGAAGGCGGCCACGCTGGCGCGCCAGTATGGCTGGCAGAAAATCGCCGAGCAGATGATTGGGCTGTACGAGCGGACGCTGGCGGCCACCTGACGGCAGGGACAATGTGAGGGACAGCCCCCCACCCCCCTGTTCTGAATTGTCCTTTGCGTGAGGTGGGTTTTGACTGATACGACGCCCACTAGGGGCTAGACTACCAGTGAAAGCGAAGGGGCTAGGCTACAGGGCAGACGAAGTGGGGAAGCGCGCCCGCCCTACCGACACACCAGCACCGGCACACGGCTGCGGCGCAGGACGCGGTCTACTGTGCTATCGCGCAGCAGGGTCATCAGCGGGGTGCGGTTGTACCCGCCCAGCACAATCAGGTCGGCGGACTGTTCGCGGGCGGCAGTGAGGATGGCTTCGTCGGCGGCTCCAAAGACCTGCAAATACTCGGCCTGCACGCCGCGCTCTTCCAGGTAGGCGCGGGCGCGGGCCTCGGTGCGCGCCCAACTGCGCGGGTTGGCGGTATCCGGCAGCACCGCCAGTTGCGTGCCCCAGCCGGTGGCAAGGTAGGCCGCCAGGAACAGGGCTTCCTCGGCTTTGGGGCTGCCATCGTAAGCCAGCAGGGTGCGCGCCAGCGAGTGGGATTGAGCCGGAACCGCCAGCACCGGCCGCGGGCTGCGTTGCAACAGGGCGCGGAAACCGGAGCGCAGCCGCCCGGCCAGCCACTCGGCGGGGGCATGCTTGAGGCCCACCACCACCAGGTCAGCCCATACGGCCCGGCGCACCAACAGGCTGGCGGCCGGCCCGGCCTCCACCGCCAGGTCGCCGGCCACGCCGGCGGCGGCACAGCGGCGGTCAAACTCGGCCCGCAGAGCGGCCACGGCGGAACTGTCCAGGGCTTTGCGCTCGCGGACGACATGCAGGCCTTTAATCACCGCGCCTTCGTGGCGCGCCACCGGCAGGGCCTGCTCGAGGGCCAGCCAGCCGTGCTCGCCGCCATTGACCGCCACCAGCAGGGAAGCGAACAGGCGGTCGGAGGGGCGGTCTGCAAGGTCGCGCCACGCGCCGGGCGGCGGGCCACCCTCCAGCGGCGCGGGGCTGAAGAGGTCTTGCAGGTTGGCTTGCACCCGCCCCCAGATGCGGCGCGGCGTCTGGCTCAACTGTTCGGCGAGGCTGCTGGCGGCGCGCGCCGGTTCCACCGGCCAACCGAGGGCCGCGGCCAGTTCGGCCTGATGGCGTTTGAGCCACAGGTACAAATCGGCCTCGGTGCGGCCGGGAAAATCGCGCAAAATGCCGAGTTCGCGGATCAGCCGCACGACCGGCAGGTAAACGGTATCGGCCCAACTGGCGACGGCCTCCGGCAGGCTGAATTCGCGCCCCCAGTTCAGGCCGAGGTAATAGCGATGCACCAGAATGTGCTCGATAAGCTCGCGGGTGTGGCCGGGCAGGGTGACGCGCAGGGCCAGTTCAGGGCGGAGTTCGTCCAAGTGGGTGGCCGCCTGGAACTCGGCCTGCTCGGCTTTGAGCAGCACGGCGTCCAGGTCATCCTCCGGCCCCAAAGACACCGGGCTGCGGAATTCATTGACATAGGCTTCGATATGGGTCGCCCCCAACTGGCGGGCAATTGAAACGCGGTGGTTGCCGTCCAGCACAAAGTAGGCCGCGCCAATTTTGTAGACCTCAATCGGAGCCAGGCCCTGCTGCTCAAAAGCGACCTTGACCCGCGCCCAGCGGCCTTCGTCGCTGTCGCTTAAGGGCAGAAAGTCGCGGGTGAAGTCCACATAGCGCCCCACGCTGCCGACAATCGCGTCCAGCGGGATGTCATCCAGGTAGCGGCGGTAGGGGCTGCCGAGTTTGAGGGTGTCATCAATTTCCTCAAAGGAAAGCAACTCGGACTTGCGGCCGGTCAGCCGCCCCAGCAACGATTGCACCGCCGCCTGCCGGCGCGCCTGGCGAAAATCCTGTATCGCCCGCCCCAGACCGGATTCGCTGTGCGGCGCGCTCATGGCCGCCCCCCGCCCAGGTCGCCGGCCGGGTTGATGCGGCTGCGGCGGTAACCATAGGTAGTGACCACCCAGGTCTGCGCAAAACGGGTCGCCACGCTCTGGCTGCTGCCGAGGATGTGCATATGGCCGTGAAAGTGGTAGCGCGGCTGGAAGGTCTGCACCAGCCAGCGCAGAGCCTTAAAACCCTGGTGGGCGCGGTCGGCGCCGTCATTTACGCCCCAGGGCGGCGCATGCGTGACAAGGATATCCAGGTAACGGCCATGCGTAAGGCGGTTGAGCCACAGCCGCGGCAGCAACTCAAACACCATCAGCCACATCTCGGCCTGGCTGTACTGATGCGGCCCGGGGCGGTAGCGCAGGCAACCTTCAAAGCCGGCCAGCAGCCAGCCGTTGTATTCCTCGACCCGGCGGTGCAGGTCAATGCCACTCTGCGGGAGAGGCCGGTCGTTCGGCCCGCCGCCGATCATTCTTTGGGTGTGGTTGCCGTACACAAAGAAAAGCGGGGCGCGCAGCGCATCCTGCACGAATTCCACATAGTCATGCGGCAGGTCGCCGCACGAAAGGATGACATCCACGCCCGCGAAGCGTTCACGCGCCTCGGCCGCGTACAGGGTCTCGGAGACGCGGTCGCTGATGGTCAGGACCTCCAGTTCGGGTTGCATGTTTAAATGGTACTCGAAATGAGGGGGGAGGCGCGGCTTGTTTTTGGGGAGGGTTTAACTTTGTGGTCTTTGCGTGGCTATCTTTATCGCCCACTTGGCGTGAGATGGGTTTGGATTAAAAAATCGAGATTGCTTCGGCCTACAGCCTCGCAATGACAGGAGAAAGAGGCCAGGCCACAGATTTTTTCCCCCTGCAATTTCTCATTTGCGCCCTCTTTCCGCCCCCGTTTTCGCCCCCCTACTCCGCCAGCAGGCGCGGGCCGTTCAGCTCGCAGCTTACCCGCACCGGCTCGCCCGGCTCGTAGTGCTGCTTGCCAGCCGCATCCTGACTTCGGACAAGGGCAATCACGCGGTCGCCGTTGGGCAGCAGCACCAGATGGCGCGTGTCCGGCCCGGCGAAAATCGTCTCCTGCACGCGGCCGGAGAGGCCAAACGAATCCTGGCTGGGCTTGCCGCCGGCCTTGGTGAGGCGCAGTTTTTCCGGCCGGATGGCGACCGTGAGCTGCTGGCCAAGGGCGTAGGCCACGCCCTCGTGCGGCAGGGAGACGGTGTTGCCCGCCAGCCGCAACTGCACCTGACCGTTATCGCGCCCCAGCACCTCGCCCTGCAACAGGTTGGTATCGCCAATGAAGGAAGCCACAAAACGGTCGCGCGGCCGGTCATAGATTTCGGTGGGCGTGCCAACCTGCAACACGCGCCCGGCGTTCATCACGGCGATGCGGTCGCTCATCGTCAGGGCTTCTTCCTGGTCGTGGGTGACATACACAAAGGTCGTCTCGACCTCGGTTTGCAGGCGTTTGAGTTCGTACTGCATCTCCTTGCGCAGCTTGAGGTCGAGGGCGCCCAGCGGCTCATCCAGCAGCAGCACCTCCGGCCAGTTGACGAGGGCGCGGGCGAGGGCCACGCGCTGCTGCTGCCCGCCGGAAAGCTGGGCCGGGCGGCGCTTGCCATAATCCGCCATCTGGACGAGAGCAAGGGCCTCCTGCACGCGGCGTTCGCGCTCGGCGGCCGCCACGCGCTTGACGGTCAGGCCGAAGCCCACATTCTGGGCGACGGTCATGTGCGGGAAGAGGGCGTAATTCTGGAAGACGGTATTGACCGGGCGGTCGTACGGCTCCACATCATTCATGCGGCGGCCTTCGAGGATGACCTCGCCCGAATCGGGCTGCTCGAAACCGGCAATCAGGCGCAGGGTGGTGGTCTTGCCGCAGCCGGAAGGGCCGAGCAAGGTGAAGAACTCGCCCTCGCGGATATCCAGCGAGACGTCGCGCACCGCCGCCACCGCCTGCTCGCCCTTTTCGGGGGCCGGAAAGTCCTTGCATACATTAATCAGCCGGACGGAAATCTCGTCATTCATCCCGCACACCTCTCACCAGGCTGGCGCCTTCGCCCACGCGCCGCAGCCATTCGGAAATCAAAAGCAAAGCAATCGAAACCATCATCACCACCGCCGCCAGCGTAACGGCCAGCGGCAGGCGCGAGGGGAAACGCAACTGCGAATACAGATAGACCGGCAGGGTGTTCTCGGTGCCAGCCAGAAAGAACGCCAGGGTGAACTCATCAAATGAAGTGGTGAACGAAGACAGAAACGCCGCCGCCAGGGCCGGGGCGCTCAACGGCAGGGTGACGCGGAAGAGCGTGCCCCAGTACGAGGCGCCCAAATCCATGGCGGCCTCTTCCAGGTTGTCTTCAAAGCCCGCCAGCCGCGCCGCCACAATCAGCATCACATAGGGTACATTGATGATGATATGCCCGGCCGCCACCGTCCACAGGGTCAGCGGGATGCCGAGGGTGTTGAAGAGAATCAGCATCGCCACACCGAGGACGACATAGGGGATGACCAGCGGCAGCGAAGCGAAGGAGAGGAAGGCATCCCGCCCGCGAAAGCGGAAGCGCATCAGGGCCAGGGCGGCCATCGTGCCCAGCGCCAGCGAAATAAACGAGGAGATGAAGCCGACCACCAGGCTGTTGCGCACCGCCCCCAGCAGTTCGGTGGCCTGCCCCAGTTCCTGATACCAGCGGGTGGTGAAGCCCTTGAGGGGCAGGGCCAGCACAATAGAGTCATTGAACGAGAACATCACCAGCAGGAATATGGGCAGGTAGAGGAAACCGGCCAGCA
>CAZEQN010000081.1:0-10577 GCA_964514335.1 uncultured Anaerolineaceae bacterium | reverse complement strand
AAGATCGGCCCAGCGTTCCTGCGGATAGTGCAGGCCGAGCCGGGCCTCCACCGAGGCGAGGTGATCGTCCGCGCCTTCCGCGACGTCGATGACAGCCAGGCGATCCGTGCGGAATGCGATTCCTGCTGGTGCCGTGCCGGCGAACCATTCTTCGATCACCGCTGCCTTCTGCGTGGCGGTAATGAACCTGGGGTGCGCTGGTTTCCGGGTCTGCGACGCGGGTAACGGAGATGTTCTGGTGGATTTGAGCCCCCAGTTCAGCGGCATGGTCGAGCAGGATTTCATCAAAGCGGGCACGTTCAACATGCAGGGCCGGGCGGGTGTAGCCAAAGGATTTGAAGGTGTGGCCGCGCGCCTGGCCGTGCCAGGAGACAATCCCGCCGGCTTTGCGAACGAAGCCTTCCTGTTCTATTTTTTCCGTGAGGCCGGCGTGGTCCATGTATTTCCAGAAGTGCGGGATGAGACTTTCACCCACGGCGTAGCGCGGGTGCTGCTGTTTGTCCATCAATACCACATGATGGCCGGCGCGCGCCAGCAGGGCGGCGGTGAGGCTGCCGCCCGGCCCGCCGCCAATCACGGCTACATCGCAAGTTGCTGGAATTTGATGCGGCACGGGCTAGCCTGCCTTTCGCAACTGGACCAGGGCGGCCAGTTTGTTTATGGTTTCAAAGTTTTCAATCACGATGTCTTCGGGTTGCAACTGGGTGTGGAGTTCTTTTTCAAGAAAGCTGATCAGTACGAAAATGCCCAGCGAATCGATAATGCCTTCCTGCACCAGCAGCGTGTCCCCATTCAGAGGCGTGCCCGGTTTGTCGCGCAGAAAATCGGAACGGATGTATTCCAGCAGACGTTCGGTTGGTTCGGTCATTGAGCAGAAGCTCCTGGTTGAGTTGTGAGGGTTTCACCGATAAACCGGGCGGCGAGGGCCTGGCGGTCTACTTTTCCAGTGGAGGTTTTGGGCAGGCTCTCCAGCCACTCCAGGCGCTGGGGAAGCATGTAGGCGGGCAAGCGCTGGGCGAGGAATTGCATCAGGTCTTCCGGGGGCGCGGTGCGGGCAACGAGGGTGGCAAGAAGACGGTTGCCAATGAGGGCATCCGGCACGGGGAGTACGATGGCTTCGAGGACGGCGGGGTGCGCGAGCAGCGTGGCTTCGATTTCGCCGATTTCAATGCGGTAGCCACGGCTTTTAATCTGGTGATCGCGCCGGCCAAGAAACTGGTAGTGGCCGCCGGGGGCAAGGCGAACCAGGTCGCCGGTGCGATACATGCGCGCCGATTCGGTTCCGGCCGGGTCTGGCACAAAGGCGGCGGCGGTGCGTTCCGGCTGGCCCCAGTACCCGAGGGCAACGCCGGGGCCACCCACCCAGAGTTCGCCGACCTCTCCGGCTGGGGCAGGTTGGGCCTGCTCGTCCATAACCTGACAGGTAAAACCAGTACAGGCCATACCGATTGGCAGGGGGGGGTCAGTTTCCGAGGGCGTTGCAGGCAGGCGATAATAGGTGCACACATTGGTTTCCGTGGGGCCGTAGAGATTGTAATACAGCGGGCCGGGCCAGGCCTGCATGAGCTGGCGCAGTTGTGGAATGGGAAAGACTTCGCCAGCGAACAGCACCAACCGCAGGGCCGGTTGGGGCAGGCTTTCAAGTCCGGCATGGGCGGCGAGCAGGGCCAGGGCCGAGGGGACGGAGTACCAGACATTAATCTTATAGTCGCAAATCCAGGCCGCCAGGTTGCGCGGGAAGATGGCAATTTCAGGGGGCACAAGGACGACGGTTGCGCCAGCGCCAAGGGTAACGTAGAGGTCAAAAATAGAGAGGTCAAAATGAAAGGGAGCGTGGCTGGAGACGCGTTCGCCGGGTTGCAGATTGAATTCGGATTGACACCAGTGGATGAAAGTCAGGGCATTGCGATGGCTGATCATCACCCCTTTGGGCTGACCGGTGGAACCCGAGGTGTAGAGGATGTAGGCGAGGTCATCCGGGTTTTTGGGTGGCGCAACCCACCCGCTGGAATTGGCGTACAGGGCGGGGTCTTCCAAATCAAGGGCGGGGCCGGGCCAGTGTGGAGCGAGGCGGGCGCGTTGCTTTTCCGTGGTGAGCAGGAGGCGCACGCTACAATCATCCAGAATGTAGGCCAGGCGCGCATCCGGGGCGTGGGCATCCAGCGGGACGTAGGCGGCCCCGGCTTTGAGGATGGCAATCAGGGCGATGACCGCCAGAGGGGATTTTTCAGCGAGCAGGGCAACCCGGTCACCGGGTTGTACGCCGGCGGCGGCGAGGGCATGGGCGAGGCTATCGGACTGGCGCGCCAGTTCGGCGTAAGTGAGGCTTTCGCTTTGCCACTCAACCGCCGGAAGGTCCGGGGTACGGGCGGCGCTGGCGGCCAGCAAATGAGTCAATAGTTCGGCGCGCATAGAAGTTAGAGCCCCAGAAAGCGGGCAATGATTTGTTCCTGGATTTCGGATGTCCCGGAGTAGATGCGGCTGCCGATAGCATCCCTTAACTGGCGTTCCAACTGGTATTCAACGGTGTAGCCGTAGCCGCCATGAATCTGGAGGGCGTCCTGGGCAGTTTGGACCCAGGCTTCGCTGATGGCGAGCTTGGTGAGGGCGGCTTCGGCGTGGATGGCGCGCCCCTGGCTTTTAAGCCAGGCGGTGTGGTAGAGCAAGAGGCGCGCCTGTTCCAGGCGGGCTTTCATGTGAACAAGTTTGGTGCTGATTAATTGAAACTTGCCGATGCTCTGGCCGAATTGCTGGCGCTCTCTGGCGTAGGCGAGGCTGGTTTCGAGCAGGCGCTGCATGCTGCCAACGGCGCTGGCGAGAATGAAGGCGCGCTCCCACTCCATGCTCAAGCCAAAGGCGGCCATGCCGCCGCCGGGCGGCCCAAGGCGCAAGTGAGCCGGGATGCGGCAGTCATTCAGGAAGACTTCTGCCATGGGCGAGGTGCGGTGGCCCATTTTCTCAATCGGTTGGCCGAGGGTGAGGCCGGGGGAATGGGTGGGGACGAGGAAGGCGGAAATGGGCTCCCCCGCCCCGGAAAGCTCGCGGGCGTAGATGATGAGGACATCCGCAACGGGGGCATTGGTAACGAAGGTCTTGCTGCCGTTCAGGATGTATTCATCGGCCTCCAGGCGGGCCGTGGCTTTCAGGCTATACGCATCTGAACCAGAATGGGGTTCGGTCATGGCGTTGCCACCCACCCACTCGCCATTAATCAGGCGGGGTAGAAATTCCTGTTTTTGGAGCTCGCTGCCGAGGTGCAAAATGGGCAAAACACAGGTCCAGAGATGGGCGTTGAGGGAGAAGAGCAGACCATTATCGGCCGAACTGTAGCCGAGGGCTTCCAGTACCCGGACGGTGGTGAGGATGCCGGCATCGCTGCCGCCATAGGCAGCGGGGATGAGCAAGCCAAACACGCCCAGCCCGGCACATTTTTGCCAGGCCGTGCGGTCAAAGGCGGCGGTACGGTCGGCCTCGATTAAGTTGCTGTTGAGTTCCCGCTGTGCAAATCGAATGGCTTTGTGGTAAAGCTCCTGCTGGTCAGCAGACCAGTTAAAGTCCACGCGCTACTCCTCCGAGTACGAATTGCCCGTACACTTCTATTATATCGTAGTGGAAATTTGAGGCTTTGAGCCAAATGATAGAATAGCAGCCACTATGGGACAGAGGACTCATCCGCGGTTTGTGATTGGATTGGCAGCGCTGGTTTTTGCGCTGGCAGGCGCGTATGCAATCACGCTGGCGCGGGGCCTGACCTGGGCGCACCATGGGGCGGACGGAGGCGATTTTTTGACGGCGGCGCTAACGGGCGGCGTACCCCACCCCACCGGTTACCCGACCTACCTGCTTATGTTGCAGCTCTTTGTGGCTGTGCCGCTGGCAACGCCGGCATTGGCTGGTAACCTGCTTTCAGCCAGCGCGGCGGTACTGACGGCCGTGTGTATGGCCGTGATTGTGTACTGGACTGAACTTGATGCCGGCCGCCCCACCCCGGTTGTACTGGCGGTGTTAGGCGGGCTGGCCACGGGGTTGTGTTCTTTATTGTGGTCACAGGCGGTGATTACGGAAGTGTACAGCCTGCATGCAGCCCTGCTGGCGGCCTTGTGGCTGCTGACGCTGGCGGAACGGCGGCAACCTCAAAACCGCTGGCTGCCGCCAGCCGGGGGGCTGGTGGCCGGGCTGGCGCTGGGGAATCAAATTACGGCGCTGTTTTTTTTGCCGGTGTGGTTGCTGCATTCGGTATTCATCGGTGAAGGAAAATCCAGGCAAGGCGGGCGGGCGCGCCTGACGGCGGCGGCGCCGACCCTCCTGCTTAAACTGGTTGTGCTGGCGCTGGTTACCGGAGGCTTGTATGCCAGCCTGCCCGGGCGGGCGCAGAGCGCCGCGCCAATTGCCTGGGGAGACGCGACCGGATTATCCGGGGTACGCTGGCTGGTGAGCGGCGAACTGTATCAGGAACGGCTGTTTGGCGTACAGGATGAGACGCTGGGGCAACGGCTGGCGGCGGCGGCGGGGGTGATTCCCGCTCAATTAGGCCTGCCGGCGCTGGTCATGGCGCTGATTGGGTTGCTGTTAGGGGAAGGACACAACCGGCTGAATGTACTGGCGAGTGGCTGGCTGTTCGGCCTGTATGCCGGGTTTGCTTTATTGTATGACACGCGTGACTCTTACACTCATTTCATCCCGGCGCTGTTGCCGCTGGGATTCTGGTTTGCGCAGGGTGTGCGCACCGCCCTGGGCCGGCTACCCAAAGGCTGGGCGTGGCTGGGTCTGGGGCTGGCCACAGGCTTGCTGGGGCTGCACGCGCTGCAAACGGGGCCAGAGGTGAGCGCGCAAAACGCCGGGCAGGCTGAAACTTTTATGGCGGCGGCGCTGGAGCAGGCCCCGCCAAATGCCCTGATTTTCACGCGGGGCGATGAAGATACATTTTCGCTATGGTATGGACGTTACGGTCTGGGCCTGCGGCCGGACGTTGAGATTCTTTCGCTGGGATTGCTGGACCAGCCCTGGTACCGCGCCCGCCTGGCGCGGCTGAACCCGGCAGTGCGGCAACCGCTGGAGCGCGGCGGCGGCTGGCTGGCTGGCTTTGGCGACATGAACCCGGCCCGCCCGATTTGTGAAGTGCTCTGGGATACCACCAACCCAACTGGCCTGGAATGCCAGAGATAGGACCAACGATGAATATCCTGATGATTTTGAAATGGCTGGCGGTGATTGCCACGCTGGCAACCGGGGCAGTTTCGCTGTTCTGGCCGCGGGCGGTGCTGGGCTTTACCGGCCTGCAGGTGAGCGGGCCACGGGGGATAACGGAAATCCGGGTGGTGCTGGGCGGGGTGTTCATTGCGCTGGCGCTGGCGGTGTTCATTTTTGACCGCCTGACCAGCATGCGGGTGCTGGGGCTGACGTACCTGGTGCTCGGGATCATCCGGCTGGTGGCAATTTTTGTGGATGGCTCGGCGGAACAGTCTAACTGGGTGAGCCTGGCAGTGGAGTTCCTATTTGCGGCGGTGCTGTTGCTTTAAGGCGAGTGAGGAGTAATGAGTTATTGGTAATTGGTAATTAGGAAGTCGTGATTGGTGGATTGAGAATAGAGAACGGTAATATGTAAGTGGGGGTGATTCTTCGGGAGGCAAGGGCGGGGGTTTGATGGCTTTGGCGGTTTACCGGCGGGGCGGCATTCGTTACAATAGAGGAATCCACTACCCGTGAGGGCCTGTCCTGATGGAACTGGATTTGGAACTGTACCGGCGCGAGGTGCGGGTGAGCAGCCAACCGCTGGTACGTCTTTCGGCGATTGACCTGAACCCGGGCTTCGCCCAAAACACATTTGTGTTTTTGCATGGCTACGGCGGCAACGCGCGCCAGTGGGATTTTCAGCTCCGTCATTTTTCACAAGAGAACCGGACGATTGCGCTGGATTTACGCGGGCACGGGCAATCCAACGCGCCCAACGCGCCCTATAGCATGGATGCGATTCAGGCCGATTTGCTGGCGGCGCTGGACGTGCTGGGCGTGCGCGAGCCGGTGGTGCTGGTGGGGCACTCGTTTGGCGGGGCGGTGGCGGCCGAGTTTGCGGCCCGCCATCCGGAGCGGGTGGCGCGGCTGGTGCTGGTCGCCACGGCCGGCGAATTTAACCTGATTCCGCTGTTCCGGGCGCTGTTGAGCCTGCCAGAGAGTGTGCTGCGAGTCGCCGCGCCGTTCACGCGGCAGTGGCTGGGGGCGGCGCCGGTGGTGATGCGGCGCTGGTTCCAGCAGAATGTAAAACGCTGGAAGGGCCGCGAAATCTACCCCCAGATACAGACGCCGACGCTGGTGCTGCGCGGCCACCGCGACCGGGTGTTCGGCAGCCGTTATTTTGAAGAAGTGGCGCGGGCCATCCCGGGGGCCGAAGATTTGAACGTGGGCGCTTCCGGGCATATGGTGATGCTGGAACGGCGGGATGCCGTCAACCGGGCAATTGAAGGCTTTGTGGAGGCGCGCGAACGCTCGTGGCGGCTGCGCGACCTGGACGCGCTGGATGATGCGCGGCGCGACCTGCACGCGGCGCGGCCGTGGCTGACGCAGTATGACGAAGGCGTGCCGGAGACGATTGCGGTGCCGAACATCCCGCTGCAACATTTGATGCGCTCGGCGGTGCGGCGTTACCCCTTGCGCTGGGCGCTGCTGTACGAGGGGGCGGCCATGACCTACCGCCGCCTGAACCAGGAAGCCAACCGTTTTGCCAACCTGCTGCACGCCCGCGGGATTGAGCCGGGCGACCGGGTGATGCTGTTGCTGCCCAACCTGCCGCAATTGCTGATTGCCTTCTTTGGGGTGATGAAAGCCGGGGCGGTGGCGGTCTTCACCCTGCCCAACAACCCGCCGGAAGAACTGGTGCGCGAAATCGCCGATTCGGGGGCGCGGCTGCTGGTGACGATAAACCAGTTCTGCGAGGTGGGCAGCCGGGCGCTGGTGGAAACACCGCTTGAGCATGTAATCTTTACCAACGCGGCCGAGTACCTGCCGCCAATCAAACGCTTCGGGTTGTGGTTCAAGCCCGAACTGCGCCGCAGCCTGGGGTTGAAGATTGACCTGGGCGAGCGCATGAGCCTGTGGCACAAGGCGTTGTACGCCCAGCGCCACACCAGCCCGGATGTACATGTAGCCCCGGAAGATTTGGCGGTAATTCAATACACCGGCGGGACGACCGCCGCCCCCAAGGGCGTGATGCTGACACACGGCAACCTGGTGGTAAACGCCCTGCAAGCGCGACACTGGATGCCGAGCGCACAGGAGGGCAGGGAACGCTTTTTGTGCGTGATTCCGTTTGCGCATGCGTATGGGCTGACGGCGGCGCTGAATACCGGCATTGCGGTGGGCGCGACCCTGATTTTGAAGCCGCGCTTTGAAATTGAGGATACGTTGCGGACGATTAAGAAAACCCGGCCAACGATATTCCCGGGCGTGCCGCACATGTATGTGGAAATCAGCAATACGCCCGGGGTGCGCAAGTATGGCGTCGAAGCGATTAATGCCTGCATCAGCGGGGCGGCGCCGCTGCCAGTGGAAGTGCAGGAACGCTTTGAGAAGCTGACGCGCGGGCGGCTGGTGGAAGGCTACGGCCTGACGGAAGCCAGCCCGATTACGCACGCCAACCCGCTGAACGGGCTGCGCAAGGTAGGCAGCATTGGCATCCCCTTGCCCAATACCGAGGCGCGCATTGTTTCGTTGCGGGACAAGCGCAAAGTGATGCCGGCCGGGCAGATTGGCGAGCTGGCGGTGCGCGGGCCGCAGGTGATGCGCGGCTACTGGAACGACGAAGCGGCCACGCGCCAGACGATTACCGAAGATGGCTGGCTGCTGACCGGGGATGTGGCCCAGATGGACAGCGACGGCTACTTTACCATTGTGGCCCGCAAAGCCGATATGTGGTACCCAACCCGGCCGGGCGAACCAGCTTTTCCGCGGGATGTGGAAGAAGTGCTGTTTGAGGTGCCGCAGGTGAAGGAAGCCGCGGTGGTGGCGATTGCCGGACAGCCGATTGCGTTTGTGATTGCAGGCCGCGAGCGGCCGCGGGCCGAGGATTTGATTGCCTACTGCAAACGCCGCCTGCCGCCGGATATGGCGCCGAAAATTATTATCTTTGTAGAGGAGTTTCCGCGCTCGTTCATCGGCAAGGTCTTGCGCCGTGAACTGGCCCGTCATTATGAACAACACTATGCCAATCCGAGCTGACGCGCGTCAGAGCCACTACCCCCCACCCTACTCCCTGATTCAAGGCGACCCGCATGGCCACCCGGTAGCGCTGGTGCATGGGATTGCGTCTTCGGTGTATAGCTGGGAGGCGCTGCAACCGCTGCTGCTGCAAACCGGCCACCGGACCTACGCGCTGGACCTGCTGGGGCATGGCAACAGCCCCAAACCGGAGGCGGCCGCCAGCTACACGATGGAAGCGCTGTATGCGCATACTCGCGACTGGCTGCTGGGGCTGGATTTGGGCGAGCCGTTTACGCTGATTGCGCATTCGCTAGGCGGGTATATCAGCCTGCGGTTTGGGCTGGAGTACCCGGAGTGTGTGCGGCGGCTGGCGCTGGTGAACCCGTTTTACTGCCCGGAGCAGTTGTCTTCAGCGGTGCGGCTGGGGATGCAGCGGCCGCACCTGGCGGCGCGCTTTCTGGATGCGGCCCCGCTGTGGGCGGTGACGCCGGTGGTGCGCTGGAATAACAATGTCACCGCTAATTTGAGCGAAGAAGCCAAGTTACAGATGGCGCTGGATTACAAGCGCGCCAACCCCAATATCCTGTATCTGGCGCCTTCGGCCGAGGACCTTTCGGAGGCAGTGAAAGCACTGACGGTCGAAACGCTGGTGGTGTGGGGCGAGGATGACCGCACTCTGCACCCCGAGTCTTTTCCGCGGCTGCTGGAGATGCTGCCCAACGCCACCGGCTTCCCGATTGCGGGGGCCGGACATGTGCCGCATCTGACGCATGCGGAGTTGACCAACCTGGCGGTGCATGCGTTTATGGAGGATGGGGATTAGGCTAAAATCGCGCCGCCCCAGCCGGGCAGGTGGAGGGTGAGGACGCCATCATGGATGCCGAGGCGGGCGCCGCTGACCTGCTCGGTGAGCAGGCGGCCATCGGCCCAGCCAATGTCTTTGACCGAGAGGGTGATTTCGCGGGCGCTGGCGCCGAGGTTGAAGACGACTAGAATCTTGTCTTCACCGATGCAGCGGGTGAAAGCGTAAATGCTGTGCTCGGCATCCAGCAGCAGGCGGTTGAAGTCGCCGCGGCGCAGGGCGGGCTGGGCTTTGCGCACGGCGATGAGTTTCTGGACGAAAGCGCGCAGGTCGGTGTTCCATTTGGCTTCCTCCCAGGGGAAAGCACGGCGGTTCTGGGGGTCCTGGCCGCCCGTCAGGCCGATTTCATCGCCGTAGTAGATGGCGGGCGCGCCCGGATAGGCGAAGATGAACAACAGGGCGAGTTTGAGTTTGGCGAGGTCGTCCTTGAGTTCGGTCAGAATGCGGGGGGTGTCATGTGAGCCGAGGGTGGTGTACATGGCGTAGGCGTGTTCGCGGGCGTAGACATCGAAAAAACCTTCCACCGTTTTGGCGAACTCGGCCACGCCTTTGCCATTGGCGAGGACATCCAGCAGGGCGCTGCGGACGGGGTAGTGCATGAGGGCGTGGAATTTTTGCGGGCCGACCCAGCGCGGGGCGACTTCCCAGATTTCGCCGACGGTGTAGGCCTCCGGGTTGGTGCGGCGCACGGTTTCAGCGAATTCAGCCCAGAACTCGTCGTCGTCAATTTCAGCGGGGACATCCAGCCGCCAGCCGTCCATGCCCTGCTCCAGCCAGTAACGGGTGACATCCATCAGGTACTTGCGAACGGCCGGGCTTTTGGTGTTGAGCTTGGGGAGGTCTTTCATATCCCACCAGGCGAGGTAATTTTCGGCTTTGCCTTCGCTGAAGGCCTCCAGCGGAAATTTCTTGACGTGATACCAGTCTTTGTAGCGGGAATGGGGGCCATTTTCAAGGAGGTCATTGAAGGCGAAGAAACCGCGGCCAGTGTGGTTAAAGACGCCATCCAGCACAACGCGGACGTTGTTGCGGTGGGCGGTATCCAGCAGGGCTTTGAAGTCGGCCAGGGTGCCGAGAGTGGGGTCGATGGTGAAGTAGTCGATGGCGTGGTAGCGGTGATTGGCGGCCGACTGGAAGATGGGCGTGAGGTAGAGGGCGTTGATGCCGAGGTCGAGCAAATAATCGAACTTGCGGATGATGCCGCGCAGGTCGCCGCCCTGATAATCGCGGATGGTGGGCTCGGCGCCCCAGGGTTGGAAGGAGGCGGAGTCGTTGGCGGGGTCGCCGTTGTAGAAACGGTCGGGGAAAATCTGGTAGAAGATGGCGTCCTGCACCCAATCGGGAACGAGCATAAGGAGAGTCCTGTAGTAAGCGGAATTGCGCCGGAGGTTGGGCGGCCAACCTCACGGCGCAATGGCATATAATAGCATAAAGGCGAGAATACGAGAGTAGTAAATGGGTAGGTAGACAGGTAGACACGTAAAAAGGTAAACAGGTAAACAGGTAAACAGGTAAACAATGA